>SLQM01000003.1 GCA_007131435.1 Syntrophomonadaceae bacterium | reverse complement strand
TGATTCGGGATTTAGCGAGCAAGAAATAATGAATACATGGGGAAAAGGAGGTAAATAAGCAGTGAATAAAGTACAGTCTTTAATTACTTCATCCTCTCCGCACATTAAGAGCGATGAAACTATATCAAATGCTATGCGTGACGTTTTTATTGCGCTACTGCCTGTCACGCTGGTATCCATATACTTCTTTCAGGCTTATGCAGTATTGACCATAGCTGTTTGCCTGGTAACTGCATGTTTGACTGAAGTTCTTTTTAGGAAACTGATGAATAAAAAGCCAACACTATATGACTGGAGCGCTTTGGTTACCGGTCTGTTTGTAGCCCTGCTTTTTCAGGCTACTACTCCCTGGTATAAGGCTGCCCTGGCTACCTTTATTGCTGTTGGTATCGCCAAGGAACTGGCAGGCGGATTGGGATGGAACCGCTTTAACCCGGCACTTTTCGGGAGAGTTGCCCTGGTTGTCCTCGCACCTGCCTATGCTTATGTAAACCAGTGGTTCCAGCCTTTGCATATTAATTTAGGTATGCTTGACACCATTACACAGGCAACTCCTCTGGCGATGATGAGGGCCGGGATGGTTATGCCTTCTGTTGGAGAGCTTTTTACAGGATTTCCGGCGGGAGCATTATCTGAGGTTTCTCCACTTGCCCTGCTAATTGGAGCAGCGTACCTGTTCTATAAAAAGCATATTAGCTGGCACATACCGGTTTCAATTATCGGTACAGTTGTAGTTTTAACCCTTATTGCCGGACAAAACCCAATTTACCACATTGTTACCGGTGGGATTATGATTGGCGCTTTCTTTATGGCAACCGACTGGGTTAGCAGTCCTTTTACCACTAAGGGGAAAATCATATTCGGTATCTGTATCGGAATCCTGATTGTAGTCTTCAGGGTTGGCTTATTAATTACCGAGGGAGTGGCTTTCTCAATATTAATCATGAACGCTTTTGTTCCCATGATAGAAAGAATGACTTCACGTTCGCAGTTCGGTAAAATTAAAGCAGTTGCAGTACCGATGGCCGATAATAAAAGCTAATAGTTAGTTATCGAACCGGATATTACTGAAACAAGAGGACCATGCAACATAAAAGTGCAACATAGCAGAAGTTAAAACAACAATAGCACAATCCGGAAAGATAAAAGAAGGCTGCTGGAGTTAATCCAGCAGCCTTCTGATTAGTAGAATTTAAGTAGGCTTAGCCGAACCCGAACTAAATCATCACAAACCTCAGGTAGAAAGCAATAACCAGGATGATGCTGAGCGCTACAACTATTAGCAGCATTGAAAAATCTATATTGCTGATATTCACGGTCCTGAATACTGCAGAGTCACCAGGCCGGTAATCTACATGCTGCAAGAATGAAAACATCCTGTTATACAGGCCCTGGGTTTGCTTGCCGACATAGTTTTGTACCATTACAAAAGGCAAGGTTACAATACCCCAGGTACTAATAGCTAACCTGCCAACCAGCTTTCCGTAAAACTCCATTCCAAGCCAGTAAGGTATACCGGTTATATTGAAAAACCCTATTTTGCGGAACAGGTAGAAGAAGACTCCTCCCAGTCCGAGGGCCAGGGCAACAGCTGCCAGGTCTTCTATAATAAACAGGTTAATATTTAAGAGGTAATTAACCAGGTATGAATCAAGGACAAAAGCGTTAAGGGTTGGGCCAACCAGGTTGTGAAGGACAAAGTAAGGGGCGATACCGATCAGGATCATGCTTAGCGCCAGAGCCCCCATACCTATTTTCATCATTACAGGTTCTGTTTTTATTTCACCAAGAGTATCCGGGGCAGGCCTCCAGAAAGTGAAGTATAAAAATTTCAGGAAATAGCAGACTGTACCGGCACTGGTCAATGTAAAGATCTTTTCAGCAATAAACAGGGAATATAGATGATGATGTTCGTAAGCTTCGACTATCGCGTGGTGCAGTAGTGTTTTACTGGCATAACCGTTAAAAAGCGGCATGCCGACAATGCCCAGGGATGCTATTAAGACTACTATGCTGGTAAAGGGAAGTTTATGTCTCAGTCCGCCCAGTTTACGCATATCAAGCTCACCGGTCAGGTAAACAATAGCCCCGGCAGCAAGGAAAAGTGTAGACTTAAAGAAAGCATGGTTGAAGACGTGATAAGTTGCCCCTGCTACTCCCATGGCTCCGTCATACCCGAGGTAGGCTGCGGTGCCAATACCCATTATTATATACCCGATCTGGCTGATACTGCTGCAGGCGAGTAGTTTCTTAATATTATTCTGAATGAGGGCGATACAAACTCCGAAAAACATTGTAGCAATTCCAATCCAAATAATAATGTAACCAGTTTCCGCGGTCCACGCCCAAAGGTTCAGTGCTCCCGGAGATACGGTATCTGCTGCCATCTCACTGCTGTCAGGGGTGTAAATCACACTAAGTACCCTGAAAATACCGTAAGCGCCGGTTTTAATCATCAAACCGGAAAGCAGGGCGCTGGCCGGTGCGGGAGCAACGGGGTGAGCCCGGGGAAGCCAGATGTGCAGGGGCACCATACCGGCCTTAATCCCGAAACCAAGAATCATTAATACTGCAGCATAGACAAGATAGTTGTTTAAACCTTCGAGCAAGCAGGCCTGCGGTGCGATAACAAGCGATCCGCAGCTGTAATAGAAAAGCCCCATACCGGTAAGAAGGCACATCCCGCCAAAAACGCCGAGATAGAGATAAAGGTTCCCTGCGCTGAAAGCTTCTTTCGTCTGGGTATGAACAACAAGGACATACGAAGCTAACGACATTATTTCAAAGAACAGGAGCAGGGTTAATAAGTCTCCGGCAAGTGGAACTCCCACTGTTCCTGATAAGGTAAGCATAAAGAAAGCAAAGAAACGACCGCGGTTTTCCTCGTGATTCATGTAGTCAAGGGCAAAGATAGTTGCCAATAGCCAGATAAAAGATATTAACAAAGCGAAGAGGAAGCCGAATTGATCAACATTAAAAAAGAAGTTATAAGGGGTAACGATCATCGGTATCTTAAAAATTACCTGCTGGCCCTCGGATATTAAACCATACATGAGGCCAACGACAATAAGAGTACCTGCACTGCCGGCCACTGACCAGCAGTTACGCCACAGGGCGTTATGCTGTGCGATTAGGATCATAAAAAAGGCAAAAAGAGGTATTAAAACTGCTGCAAGTGGTAAATATGAAATTGTTTCCTGGGGCATAATTAATTACCTCCCGACATGAACAGGTACTCGGCAATGCTTTGCAAGTACGGTACTGTTAAGTTAAGGTTTGTTCCTATAACTAAACATGCAACGATAATAATTAAGATTGGAACAAGCATAGATAAAGGCGCTTCCGGTCCTTTAGCCGGTTTGAAGTCGCCTTCTTTGAAGAAAGCGTTGATCACTATGGGCAGGAAATAAGCAGCATTTAGCATTGCGCTGCCGATCAGCACAGCAATAAAAATGGGTGCCCCGCTTTCAAGGCTGCCCTGCATCAAGTACCACTTGGAAATGAAACCGTTTACCGGTGGTATGCCGATCATCCCGATAGCGGCTATTGTAAAAGCAATCATTGTCAGCGGCATCTGTTTGCCCAGCCCGTTTAGTTCGCTTATTTTCTTTTTGCCTGTAACGGTTATAATAGCGCCTGCGCAGAAAAAGAGAGTGATCTTCAGCAGGGCATGGTTAATGAGATGCAGCAGTCCACCGGTCAAGCCAATCATGTTAAAAAGTCCTGCCCCAAGGGTGATATAGCCAAGCTGACTGATTGTTGAGAAAGCCAGCCTTCGTTTCAAGACGTCCTGCTGCATGGCAATAATTGAGGCAGTTAATATTGTTATTGATACCAGGGCGGCAACGAAATAGCCCATTTGCAGTCCAATTAAGGCGGTAATCCCGAAAACAGAATATAAAACTCTTACTATGCCAAAAACGCCGGACTTAACAACAGCTACTGCGTGGAGTAGGGCGCTGACAGGGGTTGGTGCAGCCATTGCCGAAGGCAGCCAGGCATGCAGGGGCATGATTGCGGCTTTTACCCCAAAGCCGAAAACAAAACAGACAAAAGCTATCTGCCATTGTAATAATGATCCCCTGGATAAATCAACAATTCCACCCCTGGCAAATTCTAAAGTCCCGGCATTGCCAAAGGTTAATACCAGGCCTATTAATATCAGGCCGGCGCCAAAAAAACTGTAAATCAAGTACTTAATACCGGCAGTTTTAGCTTCCTTGTTACCTTCATGGATCACAAGCGGGTAGGTAAAGATTGTTAAAAATTCATAGAAAAGGTAAAGGGTAAGCAGGTTTGCAGACAGGGCAATACCCATGGTCATGCCCAGGGAAAGCAGGTAAAAAATAAAATAGCGCCTCTTGTTGTGCTCGTGCGCCATGTAACCGGTAGAATAGAGTACAGCAAAAAACCAGAGTATTGCCGCGGTGCCGCCAAATAGAACGGCAAACGGTTCTACCCGCAGCTTTATTTCCAGGCCAGGTGCTATCTGGTGAATTAAAAGCTCCCACTGCCCGAAATTATAAAAATAATGGAGCATCGCCACCATGGCCAGTGCACTGATAAGGCTGACGATCACTGCCATTATGTTTCTTGCTTTGTCATTTTCTTCCCGGGCAATTCCTACAATCAGTGATCCGATTACGGGAAAGACTATCATGAATATCGGTAAGTAAATAATATAGTCCATTTCTTGTTCGCCCTTTCCCAGTGGTATTTCTTTAACTTAGATATAATAAATACAAAAGTTATTGCTTTATTTGCTTCCTTTGTTTTTTCTTTTCTTTCTCTTTTTCTTCTTTTTCTTTCTGGCTTACACTGCTTGTTCCCCAGACCAGCATAATTGCAACAACGGTGATGAAAAGAACTGTAGATTCCATCAATGTATCGTAGCCCCTGTAATCAAGCAATACATTTGAGACAAGGTTTGTTCCACCGCTTTCTTCCACACCCTGGAAAACATAACGCTCCCAGACAAGATTAAAGGGTGGGTTGTCCGGGTTACCGTATACAGGCATTTCCGTAATAGCAAGGATAAGCATAAAAAAGATTAAAGAGACAAGGACGAAGGACATTGAAAACAACAAAACGCGTTGATATTTTTTCATTGTGGTCGCCTCCCCACCTTGGTAACTACAGTAACCATTAAAACAGTTAAGCCTATACCGATTGCCGCTTCGGTAATAGCAAGGTCCGGTGAGTTAAGCTGCTGCCAGACCAGTGACATGACCATGCTATAAGCGCCAAATATAATCACGATATATAACAGATCGTTAAATATAAACAGTGAAAAAGCGGAAACGATGAGAACTACCAGCAGCAGAAACATTACAATATCAATCATTTATCGTTCTCATCTCCTTTCTTAATCTCTTCAACCCTTGCCCTGCGCCTGCGGCGTTGTGAAGCCACATAGTCATTGATCAGGTAGCTGCCTTCAGCCATGGGGGTTCCACGATTATAGGCAGTTTTAGCGATCAGGTGGGTAATAATCGGGTTAATGGTGGCGATCATAGACAGGATTAATACCAGCTTTGTAATATTTGTGACATCCCAGATTAGAAGCATCAGGGCTACAAGGATCAAGCCGGCACCAAGCGTATCGCACTTACCCATGGCATGCATGCGTGTGTAAACGTCTGGAAGTCTAAGCAGACCTACAACCCCGACCAGCAGAAAGAAAAAACCGCCGAATAAAAATACAATTGCAATATACTCCAGTATCAAAACACTCACCCCGGTTCAAGGCTTTCAGCAGCCTTTAATCAAATTATATGACCTTCTCTCAGAAGCTTTAGAATACAGAGAGTACCGATAAAAGCCCCGAGTACAAATACAAAGGCCACATCAATATAGTATAAACTCCTGTCTATATAAGCAAAGATCAGGATTATCATCACAACATTTGTGGTAATAACATTCATCGCTACAACGCGATCTAGAACTGTTGGTCCGGCATAAGCCCGGAAAATACAAATGATAGAAATTATTATCAGGCCAACAACAATACTATAAAGTATGGTATTAATCATTTTTTATAAGTTTCCTCCAGCTCCAAGAGCCTGCGGTATTGCGCTGAATTCTCCTGGTCTTCACCGTAATGCCTGGTAAAGGCATGGACAATCAGCAGGTTATCCTCCAGCTCAACGGTTATTGTTCCCGGGCAGAGGGTGATAGAGTTAACATATAATACCCGAATCAAACTTCTTTCCAGGTCGCAGCGCATGATAACCATCCCGGGTGATATCGGCAAACGCGGGTTAAGCACGATCATGGCAACTGTAATATTGGCCAGAATAACCTCTACTAATAGTGCGATAAAATATTTAATTAACAGGTAAACCTGCTTTAGGGTAAACTCCGTCCTGAATTCAGCAGCAATTGTCAGGTTGCTCCAGAATACAGTTAGTATTAAGCTGAAAATAGAACCTACAACGATGTGCTGCCAGTCTGCGCTTGCAGATATTAAAAGCCAAAAAGCCATTAAAAGCACAAATATGAATACAGAACCCATTGGGTCACCTTTAACTCTGGTTAGCACATCAATCACCTCCTACCGGGTATCTTAATTTTAAAGCAGCATTGCTATAGTCTGGTTTATGAAGTTCAGGGCAGTTCCCGGGAATATGCCAAGGTAAATTATGCCCAGTGCGATAACTACAATTGGTGCAAGCATGCTGATCGGCAGCTGGTCCTTCTGGAATTTTTTAGCCCCGTGTTCTTCGCCATGAGCTTCATGCTCATCTTGCGAAAAATAAGCCTGCCCGATAATCGGGAAATAGTATGTGGCATTTAAAAGGCCGCTTAGTATAATAACTAGAATGATTGAAGGAATACCTGCTTCCAGGCTGCCCAAAGCAAGGCCGTACTTGCTGATAAATCCACCGAACAGTGGAATGCCAACCATGGAGAAAGAGGCAATGGTGAAAGCTCCCATGGTTATGGGCATCTTATAACCCATTCCGGCAAATTCATTAACCTGCTTGCGTCCGGTCTGGTAGGCAATTGCCCCTGCGCAGAGGAAGAGGCAGGTCTTCATAAACGCATGAACTAAAATATGAAGCATGCCTGCCGCCAGGCCCCAGGGAGTGCCAAGCCCTATACCAAGAAAAATATAACCGATTTGTGCAACAGTGGAATATGCAAGCCGCCTTTTTAGCTCAATCTGGACGAAAGCAAAGAAAGAGCCGGAAAGCATGGCTATGACGGCCAAAACAATTATCAGGTGTCGGATAAAAGTCTCATGGAATATTTCTAAACCGAATGCTATAAAGAGTATTTTTAGAAAAGAGATAATATATACTTTGACAACCAGGCTGGAAAGCAGTGCGCTGGATGGGGATGGTGCAGACGAGTGGGCATCAGGCAGCCACAGGTGCAGAGGGAACAGTGCGGCTTTAACCCCGAAGCCTACAACAAAAAAGCTTAAAGTGGTCCAGATAAGTATCGGGTATGTATCTTTAACCTCAGCCAGCTCAATAGCAATAAAACTGATATTTAAGTGTCCGGTTATCATGTAGATAAACCCGATTCCAAATAATATAAAACCGGAACCGATGGTAGCCAGAAGCAGGTATTTAAGCGCTGCTTCGGTAGCCATCCTGGAACCCTTGGCTACAACCAGGGCGCAGGCGCTGATACCGGTAATTTCAATTAGAACATACATATTAAAAATATCATTTGAAATAACAAGGCCTGTCATTCCTGAAAGGCATAATAAAAATGCTGTATAATACCAGCCGGTTATAATTCGCTCCAGCTCAAATTTTACGGCTACAAAGCTATAGACCATTATAACAAGGCAAACCCCGGAAATAAGCATGATCATCAGGCTCGACAATGATTCAACAAGAATTTCAATTCCCCAGGGCGGTTCCCAACCTGAAACATGATAGGCGAGAGGCCCGTTATTCATAACCTGGTAACCAATTACCAGTGTGATGACAAAAACCGCCGCGGTAGCTAAGGTTGCCAGGGGGGCACAGAATTCTTTTTTCCAGCGGGCGAGAACAGGCATGCAGAAAGAGGCTATTAGCGGGATGATGACGCAGTAAAAAGGTAGTTTTGATATTGTTACATCCATTTAAGGGGTCACCTCTATTTTAATTTCATAAAGTTTGGTGCGCTTATGGTGCCGTAATAAATGTATAGTTTTACTATCAGTGCCAGGGCAAATGCCGTAACGCTAAAGCTTACAACAATTCCTGTCAGCATTAGAACTGATGGCAGCGGGTTTACGTAAAAAACATCGGGCGCGCTGGCGTCAAAGATTGGGGGTACACCGCCGTGAGCATTACCTACCGCGATGAAGAAAAGGAAAATGGAAGTTTCCATTATATTTATGCCGATAACTTTTTTAACAAGATTTGGTTGAGTGAGGACAATCAAGGTGCCCATGGAGAATAATATGATTGCAACAAAATAAGGGAAGTTTAAAAAAACTATTTGCAGGTCCAAGATTTATGCCTCCTCGCTGATCATGTAGTATACTCCAAGGATAGTGCTGGCCACGAGGATGCCGATACCGAAGTTTGATACAGATATAATACCGACACTAAAAAGGGTTCCGGGAACCCCGATCGGGCCATGCTCGAAAGGAATAACAAACTTCAGCACTTCCAGGATGCCGCCGATACCGACAAAGATTATAGCTGAATCGAGAATCATCCCCCTGAAGCTAACATCCCATAACTGGCCAAAAATCAAGATATAAAGTAGAAAACCAAGCCCTATAATCATCCCCCCGGAAAAGCCGCCGCCCGGGGATATGTGGCCGTGCATGATAACGTAAACCCCGTATAAAATTACAAAAAGAAGCATGTACCTGAATACTACCCTTGTCGCATAATCGTGCACCTGGATTTCCCCCTTCATGAACTGGGCAGTGCCCAACAAAAGTCTTTCCAATATCAAAACGATCAGAAAATTTAGCAAGTTCAAATATTCACAATTATGAACAAAAAAAATATCACTGCATTAAAATAATACTAACTTTTAGGCACAAAAAAACCCCTCTATTACCTCTCTATTTTTTATCATTTTCTGTTATCTGTCAAGTTGTTTTTAATTAAAATTTTATGCTATATTTATTGAATGAATTATTGATAAAAAAAAGGAAATCAGCTCACTAGCGCGAATTAAAGGCTTTGATTGTTTTATATGAATAAGATGAGGTTAAATAATGGCAGAATTGTTCGCAATAGAATTTAATGATCACGTTCTAACCAGTTACCTACCCCTCCTTATTATAGCCACTCCCCTGATTGGTTCACTGGCAATCGGCCTGACCGGTTTCTTCTCTGCAACGGCAAGAAATTACCTGGCTGTTGCTGTAACAATCGTAACTCTCGTATTATCCGTTTTTCTTTTTACCCTGGCTGTTCAAGGCTATACAGCGTATTTTGACCTCCCGGCCCTGGCCGGTGTTGATATGAGCTTAAGAGTAGATATGACAGGCAGTGTTTTTGCCCTTTTTACTGCGATCATTTGGTTTCTGGCAACCCTGGCCTCAGTTCCGTACATGCATTTTGAGAATAAGCAGACGCGTTACTATGTTTTTCTGATCATGTCTCTTGGCGGTTGTCTAGGTGTCTTTCTAAGCGGAGATTTTTTAAGCCTCTTTCTATTCTTTGAGCTCATGACCCTGGCTGCCTATGCTCTTGTAGTTCACATGCAGACTGATGAAGCAATGTATGCAGGAGGCAATTACTTATACCTTGGAATAATTGGTGGACTGGCTTTATTAAGCGGAATTATTTTATTAAACAACAACCTGGGAACAGTTACTATAGCGCCGCTATTGGAAGAAATCATCAACCTGGGGACTCTCTCAGCGGTAATTGCTTTGCTGATGATCATAGGGTTTGGTGTCAAGGCCGGCATGGTGCCCCTGCATATCTGGCTTCCCCAGGCTCATCCGGTTGCTCCTTCACCGGCCAGCGCGCTTCTATCCGGAATTATGATAAAAACAGGAGCTTACGGTATTATTCGTGTTTCTACAATGCTCTATACTCCGTCAATGGAGATGGCAGAAAGTGGCCTATGGTTTTATACTCAGAATTTCGGTCATATTATAATTTGGATTAGTATAATAACGATGCTATTTGCAGCCCTGATGGCTGTTATCCAGAGTAATGCCAAAAAACTTCTGGCGTACAGCAGTATCAGCCAGATGGGTTACATCCTGATGGGTGTCGGTTCGGCAGCCTACCTTGGTTTTGAAGGGCCCATGGGTTTTGGCGGGTTTTCTTACCATATCATTAATCATGCTTTTTTCAAGGCCGGTATGTTTATGTTATTTGGGATCATCTATGCCCGGTTGCATGAAAAAAATCTCGATAATCTTGGAGGTTTATGGCGAAAATTCCCCTTTACTTTTGCTGCCTTTGCCGTGTGTGCAGCCGGTATTATGGGAATTCCCGGCTTTAACGGGTATGTAAGTAAAACCTTGCTCCACCATGCGATTGTATATGCTTACGAAGTTAATTATTTACCCGATCTGTGGCTGGCTGAGAAACTTTTTATGCTGACCAGCGGGCTTACTGTCTGTTATATTGCCAAGCTCTTTATAAATATATTCCTGGGAGAGCGGCCTGCTGAACTGGATTTGAAACTAGAAAAGGATGGAAGAGGTGAAACCTGGGCGGAGCGCCTGGTTGCAATCTCATTTATTGGCGTTATAAGCTTCCTTGGCCTTTTTTCACCTTACATGCTGCAAAATGTAATAGTACCAATGGGCAGTACATTTACCTATTCAGCATATAAACTTGATTACCTGGCCAATACGGGAGTTTGGTACCCCCAGGACCTGCTTGGCATTGCCATCGGCCTTTCCCTGGGGACGATCTTTTATTATTTCTTTAATAAAAAAGGACTGTTCAAATATGAACCTCCTGCTGCCCTCAGTGTTGAAGGTTCAGTTTACAGGCCTGCAACATTAATACTGGGGCGAGTATTTACAAAAACCGGGAGAACAATTGATGATACCTTAAATATGGGCTTTCACGGTGCACCTGTATTGCTTGAAAAAACATCTGTCGCAACTGCTTTCCTGGATCAAAGTATCTTAAGAAACTTAGGCATGCAGATGGTTGGTGCTGCTGCAGCTGGGTTGGAATTTATATATTCATCCTGGACCGGATTAGTCAGGAAAACTTTCAGCGGTATTGGCCAGTTATTTAGAAGTATATTTATGCTGTTATTTAAATTTGACTACAGTGCCCGCGGCGATAAGCGATTTCAGATTATTAATATATCAAATATAGATTTTGATTTATATATTGTTCTGATTGTTATAGGGGCTATTTTGGCTACAAGCCTGCTGTTCCTGTTGTAGAAAATGAATCAATTTGTCAGCTAACGCTGGAGGCGATTAATTTGAACCTGGTTTTTCCACAACCGATTATAGCTGTTCTGGTCCCTATTATCGGATCTATTATCATTCGAATTCTGGATGAGGATAAAGCCCGTGAACGTCATATTACTGCCCTGGTATCTGTAATAATTGTATTCATCGCTGTAGCCAGTATGCTGCCGGCAGTGCTGGCTGGTCAGGTTATTGAAATAAGAATGGTTGAGTTTTTTGATGGCCTGGGTATATATTTTAAGGTAGATGCACTGGGCATGGTATTTGGTTTCGTTTCCTCTTCGCTTTGGATATTTGCCACCGTTTACTCCATAGGTTACATGGCTCATGAACATGAGCAGCGTAACTATTTTGTGTTTTTTGTCCTATCCTGCAGCGCTGCCATGGGTGTAGCTTTTGCCGGCAACCTCTTTACCTTATACATATTTTATGAATACCTGGCCATCTGTACCTATCCCCTGGTAGTGCACGCTGGAACGGCAGAATCTGTTAAAGCCGGTATCAAGTATATCGGCTATAGCTTTGGTGGAGGGGCCCTGGTGCTGCTCTCAATGTTTATGATTCACGATTTAGTGGGGACGCTCGAATTTATGCCGGGCGGCATACTAGGTGCTGCAAGCGAAGAGAGAATGTTATTAGTGAAAATAATATTTGCTTTACTGATCGCCGGTTTTGGTACAAAGGCAGCGATCATGCCTTTCCATTCCTGGCTTCCCGGGGCGATGGTTGCCCCGACACCGGTTAGCGCCCTGCTTCATGCAGTGGCGATTGTTAAGGCAGGTGTTTTTGGTATATCAAGGGTTTTTTTCTCTATTTTCGGCCGCGATTTGCTAATTGATCTAAGTGTTACAAACATCCTGGCAGTTGTAGTCTGTTTTACAATTATTGTCGGATCTTTTATGGCCATCAAGCAGACTGTATTGAAACTGCGCCTTGCTTATTCAACTATCGGCCAGCTTGGCTATATTACCCTTGGCGTGCTAATGCTTTCACCTACAGGGGTGTTAGGTGGTTTGATCCACATCATTAATCATGCCGTGCTCAAGATAACCCTTTTCTTCTGCGCCGGCATGCTGATTACTGTAACAGGCAAAAAGAACCTCAAGGATCTGCATGGAGTTGGCAAACAGATGCCCCTGACTATGCTTGCTTTTTCAATTGGTGCCCTGGGGTTAATGGGTGTAATGCCCATTGCCGGTTATACCAGTAAATACTACCTGTTGACCGGCAGCCTTGATGCCGGTATGCCAGTTTT
>SLQM01000151.1 GCA_007131435.1 Syntrophomonadaceae bacterium | reverse complement strand
TTAAAGGACGAATTTCGCAAACGTCGAATTCTTTTAGTGAAAAGAGGTGAACCCTGACTTGTCTCAAGATAATATATCATCATGGCTTAGTTCAGCAGTTTCAGGCGATAGCCAGGCCAGGGATAAATTAATTGCATATTACCGGCCCTTTATATTAAAAGAGGCACAGCGAGTTTGCCGGCGCCCCCTGCAATGGGGTCATGATGACGAGCTCAGTATCGCCTTGATTGCCTTTGATGAAGCTATAGATGCCTATAATAAATCCAAAGGCGGCTCTTTTGAGCTGCTGTGCAGGCTGGTCATTAAAAGAAGATTGATAGATTATTTCCGCCAGGTAGAAAAACATGATGGTATTCCTGATACGGATCACCTGGTATCAAGTGTAGCCTTCAACGAAGACTGGGAACGCAGTGAAAGAGAAATAGAAATTGAAAAGTACAGCCAGCTTTTAAAGGATTTCAACCTGAGTTTTGAAAAGGTGGCCAAAACCCAACCCAGGCACAAGCAGACCAGAAAAACATTACGTCAGGTGGCTAAAATTTTGGCCGGAGACAATGTGCTGATGGACTACCTCTTCAGCAACAAAAACCTCCCTAAAAGGCGGCTTTGTGAGCTGGCAGGGGTAACTCCAAGGATACTGGACCGGGGAAGGACTTATGTAATTGCCCTGGCCCTGCTGATTTCC
Organism: Syntrophomonadaceae bacterium; assembly: GCA_007131435.1. Classification (GTDB taxonomy): domain Bacteria; phylum Bacillota; class Dethiobacteria; order DTU022; family DTU022; genus SLQM01. The sequence goes on along the minus strand of SLQM01000151.1, from coordinate 12,023 downwards.
AGGAATGATTTGCCGCACCTGCAGAGTTACGCGCAGGAACTGGTGAAAGAAGGAGACATTTTGGATGAATAAAACCCGGCAAGGGATTGTGCTGGAAGTATATAAAAAACATGTTATCGTGATCACACCTGATGGTGATTTTCATAAAGTGGACCATCCCGGCGGACATATGAAACGAGGCGAAGAAATTAGCCTGCCTTCTGCAGAACCAGCCCGAACCAAAAAAGCTGCCGCCATAGCAGGCCTGGCTGTTGCAGCACTTATATTAATAGCTATTTTACCCACGTCTGGCCTTTTTACGGTTGTGTCGGATGGGGAAGATGTTAATATTATTCCAGATTGCGAAGATCCTGTTCAGGGCTATTTGGCCTTGGATATAAACCCCAGCCTTGAATTTTCTTTCGATCAGAACCTGGAAGTTACAGCTTTTCGCCCCTATAACATCGATGCTGAACTGCTGCTGAAAGGTCTGGAAAAGGGGGCCTGCCTTTATGAAACCCTGGAGCTGCTGATAGCACGGTCTGTAGATTTAGGTTACCTGGAACCTGCCGCTGAGGAAAACCTGGTTCTAGTTTCTCTTGTTCCAATTGAAAGCACAGAAGTTTCCGCGCAGGTTATAGCTGATTTGATTGAGGCAAAGCTGATATACTACGAGATTCCGGGCACTGTCTGCATATCAAGAGCCAACGAACAAGATCACAGTAACGCGAAAGAAAAGGGAATATCGCTGAACCGACACCTTTTATTGGAAGCGCTGCATAAGCAGGGTAAAGTAATAACCACCGGTGATGCTCTCCATGTTGCTGATCTTCTTGCCAGTTTAAAAGACAAGCTTCCCTTCAGTGAATTTCGCACTACCGTCGTGCCGGAACTTCCACCGCAGGTCCCATTTGATGCTGAAGATTTGCCCGGCCCCCCGGAGATGCCGGCAAATGAACCTGCAATGCCGGACAGGGCAAAGGCAAAAGGGGGAAAACAACCGGACCTTCCTCAAGTTCCGGTACCGGTTCCTTCCGCTCCTGATAATAAACCGGGATCGCCTGATTCAAGGCCTTAGGCATGAAATAAATTATAAGTATTTACTAAAGGGTTTTGGTAGATAAGAAAACCCCCCGAGAAATTAAACTCTTGGATCACCAAAAATGAAAAGGGTTTACGAATAAAACAAATGAATGCAGGAGTATAAAGCTTTCAGGCTGTTAAAATAATATTATCCAAAAATAAACTAAAGAGAAAAGGAAGGTGCTTAAAATGAATAAACCAATCCTGATTGCACTGCTGGTAGTATTACTTGCCGGTGGCGGCATCGCGTTTGCCCAAAGCGAAGCGGTAAGCGAATTATTGGGTTTAAAGGTTACAACGGAAATAGAAGGCGAAGATGAAGGCCAAAATTTTGGCGAAGAAGTTTCGGACGCTGCCCAGAATATGGATCAGAAGATGGACCCGGATGAAATTATACCTGAAGTTGCAAACGTGGCCCGGGAGAAAAGTGGTGAACTTGAAAAAAGCGAAGAAGATAATAGGTCTCCGGTAGCCGACGCTGTCCTGGAAGTACTTGGTCGAGGCAGCTCGCCTGGAGATGCGAGTTTTGGAGAAAATGTTTCGAAACAAGCCCAGGAAGATGGCAGAGCGCTCGGAGAAGCGGTTTCTAACGCTGCCAGAGGCGCTAATGGCAGTGCGGGTAAAGGGGCAGGCAACTAAAACAGGTAAAACATGACAGTTTGTTATGCTGGCTCTATGTCAGGTCGGTTTGATTTAAGGCGGCAATCATAAAGATTGCCGCCTTTTTGGGCGCAAGGCTGCTCCATACTGACCTTTCGCACCCTTTATGGGTTGAATCTATATAATTTTTCGATGTCTAAGTTTTGCCGATGCCCTGGGACAGGTACTTGCGGGCCAGTTCCTGGTACATGGGGGCGCTTTGCGAAACCCACATCAGCGAGGAACCGGTAATTTCCTTCTTAACCTCAGCCGGCACACCGGCAGCAAGGTGACGCTTGGGCACCTGCATATTTGCCGGTACAACGCTGCCGGCAGCGACCATTGACTCTTCGCCAATCACGGCAAAATCCTGGATAACGGCATTCATGCCCACAATTGCGCCCTTTTCTATTATGCCTCCGTGCAGAACTGCACCGTGAGCCACGGTGGCATTTTCGCCAACCACGGTTTCACAGTCCGGGATAACATGCAGCACTGTGTTATCCTGAACACTGCTGCCTTTTTTTACAATAATTCGACCAAAGTCGCCCCTCAAAACTGCCCCGAACCAGATACTCGCACCCTCTTCAACTATTACATCACCAATTAAAGTGGCAGTTGGCGCAATAAAAGACCCTTTGGCTACCTGCGGTTTTTTTCCTTCAAATTCAATTAGCATCAATTGTTCCTCCTCATAAAAAATAAGATGCAAAAAATGATAAAATATAATCGTTCTCAGGCAAAGCTTCTAAAACATTTCGCCCCTTCTGCCGTTATTCCTTTTCCAGCATTCCTGTTGATTATGTTATAATTTATTGTAATGCAATAATGAAGAGGGGTGGAAAATATTAACCAGGAAAGCTTAAAAAACCTTCTCAACGCAGTGCAAAGCGGGAAGCTTGATGTTGAAGCTGCTATAGAAAAGCTGCGCATCCTGCCTTATGAGAACTTAGAGTTTGCCCGTGTCGATCACCAGCGTTACCTGCGCCGCGGTTTTCCAGAGGTTATTTACTGCCCTGGAAAAACTATAGAACAAATTGTTGCCATCGTGGGGCGGCTTGCCGCTTCGGGAGGCACAATACTTGCTACCCGGGCAAAACCCGAAGTATATGAAGCGGTCAAAAAAGCATATCCCCGGGCAGAATATGTGCAGATTGCGAAAGCAATAGTGATAAGGAGCAAAGAAGAATCTGAGCCGATCGGAAATGTTGCCGTGGTTTCTGCCGGGACTGCAGACCTGCCTGTTGCCGAGGAAGCAGCGCTGACTGCCGAATTGATGGGCAGCAGGGTTGAGCGTCTCTTTGATGTTGGCGTGGCCGGTATTCACCGCCTCTTTGATAACTGGGATATACTAAGCAAAGCCCGGGTAATAGTAGTGGTAGCCGGAATGGAAGGGGCCCTGGCCAGCGTAGTTGGCGGCCTGGCAACCTGCCCCGTAATAGCCGTGCCGACAAGTGTTGGTTACGGCGCCCACCTGGGAGGCCTGGCTCCCCTATTTACGATGCTGAACAGCTGTGCTTCCGGCGTGGCCGTAGTTAATATTGATAATGGTTACGGTGCAGGGCACATGGCGGCCCTGATCAACAGGGTAGGGGAAGGAGAAAAGGGCAAGTGAAAACCGGTACACTCAGGCAGGGGAAAGCACTTTACTTTGACTGCTACAGCGGGATCAGTGGCGATATGGCCCTTGGCGCCCTCCTTGACCTTGGGCTGGACATAAATGAACTGCGCGAAATGCTGGCAAACCTGGAGCTGAAAGGCTACTTGCTGAAAGCAGAAAAGGTTACCCGCAAAGGAATTGCCGGGACCAGGGCTATTGTAGAGCTGGATCATGAAACCCCTGTAGAAAGAAACCTGCCAGCCATCTTAGCATTAATTGAAAGAGCTAAACTGCCGCAGCAGGTGGTTGAAGATAGCAGCCGAGTATTTAGAACCCTGGCCCAGGCTGAAGCAAAGGTTCATGGTATTCCCGTTGAAAAAGTTCATTTTCATGAAGTAGGAGCCGTTGACGCTATAATTGATATTGTCGGAACTGCCGCAGCCCTTTACCTGCTGCGAGTTGAAAAAGTATTTTGCTCACCACTGCCCCTTGGCCGGGGAGAGGTGATAACCGCCCACGGGATGCTCCCCCTGCCGGCACCGGCAACCTTAGAGCTTCTGGCCATGCGAAAAGCGCCTGTTGAAGGTCGCGACTGCGATTTTGAGCTTGTTACACCAACCGGAGCGGCCCTGGTGACAGCCCTGGCTGAATCATTCGGGCAGCTCCCCGCTTTTGCGGTTGAAAAAGTAGGCTACGGGGCCGGCACCATCGACCCGGGGTATCCAAATTATTTGCGTACCGTGCTGGGTAAAATTGAAAATGAATTGACTGTCCATGAAGAAAATGTAGCGATCATTGAGACCGGCATTGATGACCTTTCTCCTGAGATTTATGGCTACCTGATGGAAAAGCTGTTTCAGGCCGGAGCACTTGATGTATATTACAGCCCGATCCAGATGAAAAAAAATAGACCTGCCGTGCAGGTCACTGTATTAACCGAACCTGCCAATATTCAGGCCACCATGGATATTATATTTCAGGAAACTTCTACCCTTGGATTAAGGGTTACTACTGCCCGTAAAATCATGCGACCCCGGGAAATTTGCCTGGTTAAAACCCGCTGGGGTGAAATCAGGGTTAAATATTCACCGGCCAGTGAGGGAAAAAAAGTTCTTGATTACTCCCCGGAATATGAAGACTGCTTAAAGGCTGCCCGTTCATCTGGGGTAGCTCTGAAGGAAGTATACCGCCAGGTTGAAGAACAGTTCAGGCGCCAATTCCAGGCAGAGTAGAGAAGGTTGCCAATATTAATAGTCATTATTTATATCCTTAAATATTTGAATATTATTGACTTATGTACGCTTATGTAATATAAAATAGGAAGAGGAGGTGTTATCTATGGCAGATAACGAGCTATTAAATAGCATCAAGCAGCTAAATAATCTATTAATGCAAGCTGACAGCCAGGTTCCCGTATTACATAATGTTGTCAATTCATTTTCTAAAATAACCGGTACTGTTGCCATGGTTACAGATAACCAGGGTGTAGTTTTAGCCGGTCAAATAAACTGTCCGGATAGTGATGGTTACTTCAAGAGACTTTTAGAAAGAGGTTCCCTGGCAGGCGAATCTCAAATCCAGAAGCTGATCAAAAAGGGACAGCCGGTAGAGAATGAAGAGATGTTGGTTAAAAGGGCCGATGGCGGTGAAGATAAATATTTTTGCAGCAGCCAGCCTGTGAAAGTTGCAGGAAAACACAAGGCAAACCTGCTTGCCTGCAGCTTTGATAAACCGCTTATCGATCTATATACAGCCCTGGCCACTGTTGGCGTTGGATTTGTGGGCCTGACCTACATGCATGATATACTTGACCAGGCAGACCAAAAAGAGAGGAATAAGCAACTGGCTGAAGCAGCTTTTGACAGCCTTTCCTACTCTGAAGTGGAAGCGATCCGGGAAATCCTGAAAAATATTAATAAAAACGAAAGTGTAGTAGTGGCAAGCAAAATTGCCGACAGCCTGGGCATAACCCGTTCGGTCATTGTAAATGCCCTGCGTAAATTTGAAAGTGCCGGGATTATCGAATCAAGATCACTTGGTATGAAAGGGACGTTCATTCGCATCAAGAATACACACGCCCTTGAAATAGTAGCTTCTCGTTCTGCAGAAATGGATATTATCCGCTAAAGCTGGTCCATTAAATAATTTAAGACAGCGGTAGGGTTAACCCTGCCGTTTTTTTATTTGCCGACCGACCCAATCGGCTAACTCACCATCAACCGACCCAACCGACTAACTCACCGGCAACTCACTGACCGAACAACCAATTGACCCGACCAACCGACCAGCCAAACAATTCGAACAATTGACAGCGCAGGTACAGGTTGCTACAATATGGTCTGATATTGAATTAAGCAAGAATAGTAAGTTTTTACTGGAGGGTTTAAAGTGTACATTTTTCTCACGCTGGCGGCAATCTTTTTTGCAAAAATTGCTCACGTCAGCCTTGGCACAATCAGAATTATTTACCTTACCCGTGGCCAGAGCATATCTGCTGCAGTTATTGGTTTCTTCGAAGTAATCATTTTCCTGGTTGCCCTCAGCCTGGTTTTAACAAATATTGATCAATGGTACAATATCCTTGTTTACGGCCTCGGTTTTGCCGCGGGCAATCTTGTCGGCAGTAAGATAGAAGAATTAATTGCAGTGGGGTTCGTACATGTTCAGGTTGTTACAGTTAACAACTGTGGAACCCTGGAAGAAGCCCTGCGTGAAGAGGGTTACGGGGTTACTTCAATGCCCTGCTACGGCCGGGAAGGGGCACACCGCACATTGCAGGTTCTGCTAAAACGCAAGGAGCTTCCCGATCTCCTGAAGAAGATGGAAAAAATCGATCCCGATGCGTTTGTTTCAATCTTTGATACCCGCAAAATCATGGGCGGCTATTTTAACAGGATGAAGGCGAAATAGTGGCAGAGAAGGCGAAAGAACAGATCATCAATGCCCATAAGGCAATAGGAGTAATCGATTCCGGGGTAGGAGGCCTGACCGTGGTTAAAGAGATCAGCAACCTGCTGCCCCGGGAAAGCATTATCTATTTCGGCGATACAGCCCGCATGCCCTATGGACCGCGCTCATATGAAGAGGTGCGCCACTTTGCCTTCCAGATGATTGACTTCTTACAGCACCAGGAAATAAAGATGATCGTTGTTGCCTGTAATTCTGCCACTGCTGCCGGCCTGCAGCACTACCAGGAAGCTTGCCGGCAGCCTGTATTAGGGGTAATTGAGCCCGGGGTAAGGGCGGCGCTAAAAAGCAGCAAAACAGGCCGGATTGGTGTAATCGGCACGGTGGGAACTATAAACAGTTCTGAGTATGAGAAAAAACTGAAGGAAAACAACGGCAACCTCTTCCTGGCCAGCAAGGCCTGCCCGCTGTTCGTGCTGCTGGTTGAAAATAACCTGGTCAATACGCCTGAAGCGAAAAAAGTAGCGATGGAATACCTTGATCCGCTGGTCCGCCAGGATATAGATTCCCTGATCCTGGGCTGCACCCACTATCCCCTGATGAAAGAGCTGATCCAGGATGTTGTCGGCCCTTCTGTGACCCTGATCGATTCAGCAAAAGAAATAGCTGCCGAAGTGGCAGCCACTTTAGAAGATGATAATATGAATAACCCGCTTGAAAGCGAAACTCCCCGCTACCGCTTCTTTGTCAGCGGCAGCCCCGCTTCATTTGAAGAAGTGGGCAGCAAGCTTCTGGGAAGGGAAATTAAAGCTTACCAGGTTATCCTGTCCTGAAAAACCGCAACAGCTACATGGCCCTCAGCCTTTTAATTCTCTCTGCTGCCGGGGGGTGTGTCGAAAAAAGCGCACTGGCCCGGTTTGTTGATCTTGCACCAAGCGCCGGGTTAACAATATAAAGCCCGTTTAAGGCGCTGTTTTCTATGGGACTGTCCTTAACCTGGTAGTTTGTTATCTTTTCAAGGGCGCTGGCCAGGCCTTCCGGGTAACCGGTAAAATCAGCAGCAGTAGCATCGGCCAGGTATTCGCGCTGCCGGGAGATGGCAAATTTAAGCAGCTGGGCAAAAATTGGAGCAAGAATTGCCAGGAAGATTATAACTGCTATGGCAATCAACTGCCCCTGGCCGCCCTTACTGTCGCGGCTGCGGCCCAGGCCGCCGAAAAAAACCGCCCGGCGCGCTATAACGCTGATAAAAACAATAGTACCTGCCAGCACAATTGCCACCGTGGCCAAAAGAACATCGTAATTATTGATGTGGGCCATTTCGTGGGCGATAACCCCTTCAAGCTCCTGGCGGTTCAGGCGGTTCATCAATCCCCTGGTAACGGCGATTATTGAATTCTGCGGGTTGCGCCCGGCGGCAAAGGCGTTCGGCACTTCAGTCTCTATTATGTAAACTTTCGGCATAGGCCTCCCGGCAGCAATACTTAAACCCTCAACAGTATTATAAAGAAAAGGTTCCTGCTGCTTGGAGACTTCCCTGGCCCCGGCCATGGAGGTTACTACCCCCTGCCCGCCATAAATGCTGACCAGCAAAAGGATTACAAAGACAATTGCGGCCAGCACAATTCCCAGGATGGGATCACCAATATATATACCCACAAAGTAACCGATTGCGCCAAACAGTACAGCATAAAGTAAAAAAAGAAAAAAGGTTTTGCGTTTATTGGATGCAATGCGACCGTAAATTGGATCCATTACTGATTGCCACCACTTCCTGTATCGACCTGCGGCACCTGGCGTGCCCGATCGGATTCAACTTCGAAAAATTCTCTTGTTTCAAAATTAAAAAGCCTGGCGATTAAGTTGCTTGGAAATCTTTGAATAACCATGTTCAGCACCATAACAGTCCGGTTGTAGCGCTGTCGGGCAAAGGCAATTTTATTTTCAATCCCTGCCAACTCTTCCTGGAGCATTAAAAAATTCTGGTTTGCTTTTAAATCGGGGTAGTTTTCCGAAACGGCAAAAAGGGTTTTCAGGGCCCTGGTCGCAGTTTCGTCAGCCCCGGCATTTTCCTTGATTGTTGTTGCTTTCTGCCAGTCCGAACGGGCCTTAGTTATGGCCTCAAGCAGTTCCCGTTCATGCTGCATGTAGCCTTTAACGGTGTTAACCAGGTTTGGCACCAGGTCGAAACGCTTTTGCAGCAGGGTGTCGATGTTCGAGTATGCTGTATCAGCCATATTTCGCAGGCCGACGAGCCTGTTATAGGTGTAGACGATAAAAGCTCCTACCAGAACAAGAATGGCGGGCAGGATATAAGTGTTTTCCATTGACTAACCTCCTCAATAAATCTCTATATTATTTCTTTTTGACCCGTTAAATTTCCTCTAGCCAATCATCAACTATTTCATATTTATCAGGTTACATCAGGTTTTTAAATTTGTCATTAATAGAAGGATATAAATGCCCGATAGGGAATAATAATTTTCAAAGGAGGAGGAATTATGAAACCAAGTCTTCCCTTGTCAAAAGGCATTGCTTACGCTATCGGCCAGCTTGGCTGGTCGCTTGTCTTGGGGCTGGTGGTAAATTACCTGGTATATTTCTACCTGCCGCCTGAAGAAGCCCGCCTGCCTGAACTTATCCCTGCTTATTATCTTTTCGGCTTCATTTCTATTATCGGCCTGATCACAATGGGCGGACGCTTTATAGATGCCATTACCGACCCCTGGATTGCCACCCTTTCAGACCGCTCCACGGCCAGGCGGGGAAGACGTATCTCCTTCATGGCCCTCGGCGGTTTGCCCATGGTGGCAATGATGATCCTGATTTACACTCCACCCGCCGGCCAGCCTGGAGCGATTAATGTTATCTGGCTCGCCGTAACCCTCTTTTTATTTTACCTCTTTTACACTATTTATGTTACTCCGTATTTTGCCCTGATAGCTGAACTGGGCCATACCCCGATAGAGAGGCTCAACCTTTCCACCTACATATCGCTTACCTTTTTTCTCGGCACGGCGATTGCATCACAGGCTCCCATGCTTTTTCCCCTTTTTGAAGCATCCGGTTTTGACAGGGTGGCCTCGATCAGGCTGACTTTTGCCCTTTTCGGGCTTTTTGCGCTGATCTGTCTCTATGTTCCGGTGCTGACTATTGATGAAAAAAAATACAGCACCGGTGTTCCATCTACAGTACCCATGCTTGATTCTCTGCGCATGACTTTCCGCAACCGCAATTTTTTGCCCTTCGCCCTGTCAGACATGGTCTATTTTTTGGCCCTCACCATCCTGCAGACAGCGCTCATCTATTACGTGACAGTGCTGATGCGCCAGCAGGAGCAGTTCTATTCTTTACTCTTTATCGTGATGGCCGTTGTCTCTTTTGCCTGCTACCCGGCGGTTAACCTGATCGCCAGGAAAACGGGCAAAAAGAAGATGATTGTCGGCGCTTTTATAGTTTTTTCAGTGGTCTTCGGCCTGACATCGATCCTGGGTATGCCCTGGGTGCCGCTTTCGCTGACGGCCCAGGGTTACCTGCTGGCTGTTTTGGGCGGTTTGCCGCTCGCAGCCTTCGGTATTTTGCCCAATGCTATCCTTGCCGATATTGCCGAACATGACGCCCTGAAAACCGGGAGCCACCGTGAAGGTATCTATTACGGGGCGCGAACATTTATGCAGAAAATAGGGCAGATGATTGCCATGCTGGTTTTTACATCGCTGCTCATTCTCGGCCGGGATGTGGGGGACGACCTTGGCATTCGCCTCTCCGGCCTGGCGGCGGCAATTTTCTGCCTGGGCGGCCTTTATCTTTTCACCCGCTACAATGAGAAGCAGGTGTTGAGCGAAACCGCTGAAATGAAGAAAGAAGAGGAAGCTTTAAGAAAAGTATAGATGCCGGGTTTACAAGGGTTATACTATAACAGCAACCAAACAGTAGCGAGCGATTAGCCAGTAACGAGCAACAAGGGAGGGACATAAAATATAGTGCGCAGCGACGGCAGGAACAACAGTGAATTAAGAACCTTGAAAATAGAACGTTCATACCTGAAATACCCTGAAGGTTCGGCCCACATAGAACTTGGTGATACCAGGGTAATCTGCACGGCCTCTGTAGAAGAAAAAGTTCCGCCCTTCCTGAAAGGCGCAGGGCAGGGCTGGGTAACAGCCGAATACTCAATGCTGCCCCGCTCGACTGAAGTGAGGGTGAACAGGGAAAGGGGAAGCGCCAGTTCGCGCAGCCTTGAAATTCAGCGCCTGGTTGGCAGGTCGCTGCGGGCGGTGACAGACCTTGGCGCCCTGGGTGAAAGAACCATTAAACTTGACTGTGATGTAATCCAGGCAGACGGAGGAACGAGGACAGCAGCGATCAGCGGCGCTTATGTCGCCCTGGCTGAAGCGCTTTTCTTGCTGGTGGAAAACGGTTTAATTGAAAACATCCCCTTCTATGACTACCTGTCTGCTGTAAGCGTCGGCCTGGTTGATGGCAGCGCAATGCTCGATCTTGCTTTTGAAGAGGACTCCATGGCGGAAGTTGATATGAATGTTGTAATGACTGCGTCAGGGGAACTGGTAGAAATACAGGGGTCGGCGGAGCAAAAGCCTTTCAGCCGCTCTTTAATGAATGAAATGTTAGACCTGGCCGAGCTGGGGATTAAGTCGATGACTACTTTACAGCAGGAAGTGCTGGGAACAGAAATCAACGGGCTAATCAGGTCTTCAATCGAAGGCTACACAGGCAGATAAAGACTTTTTAAGCTGAGTCAGGCGACCCTGAAAGGCATGGCCTGCAGGCGGTTATAATAGCGTTTTATTTCCTGGAAAAGGTGAAAAAGCGAGGCCCGGCTGATAAACTCTTCCCGCGATTTTGGCAGGTCCATTTCGGCAAAGCTTTGTTCAAGCTTCTCCATCAGTCCTTCAATGCTTTTCCCGGGATAGCTCATACCCTTGAACCTGCGGTACTGCACCTTCTGCACAACCCTGAACAGCTTAACTACAGGAGCAGCCTGGGGTACTTCTATCGGCATCCGCCTGGCAAGTTTATGCATTTCCTCCAGCCTTTTAAGCTGTGACCTGAAAACATGAAAAGCCTGGCGGTAGCGATCGGAGTCAGTTTCCCTGTTGATAATAAAGCGCTGTTCTTCCCGCAATAACTTGGCTTCTTCCAACCCGCTTTCAATTGTAACTTTTAGCTTTTCAATTTCTTCTTTATACTGAGCATCATCGCACCCCGGGTTAAGCATCTCCTTCATGATAAAATCGATAGCGCTGCGCAAGCCGATTTCAGCTTCGTCAATTTTACTCAGCACATCTTTTCGGTGGTTCGGGGTAAAGAGATAATTAACTGCCAGGGCGCAGACAGCGCCAAGCAGGGCAGTAAATATTTGTTCCACGGAAAAAGCCAGGGGCAGGTCAGCGCCGCTGAAAATTACCGTAATTGCGGTAACGGCAGTTAATACAATATGATCCTGCCAGTGCAGCTTAAGGCAGATGTAGATTGCCGCCAGCGTCACAAGCCCGTAGCCAAGCGGTGTAACCCCGAAAAGTAAACTAAAAGTTGAACCCAGGATTCCGCCAAGCAGCACGCTGCCCAGCTTGGCTGCGCTCTGCAGCAGGGAATGATAGAAAGTGCGCTGCACTGTCAGCAGGGCAACAATAGCAGCCAGGGTGACTCTCTCAAGGCCCAGCTGCTGGGCAATAACTATCGATAATGTTACTGCCAGGGCCGTTTTAAGCACCCGGCCGCCGACCAGGTAACGTCTTAAAAAGCTTTTCATCCTTTAGGCTCCTCATAAAAAATGCTTCATCCATTATACAGG
>SLQM01000106.1 GCA_007131435.1 Syntrophomonadaceae bacterium | reverse complement strand
TCGCACAGCCTGAAACATAACCGCCCCCGCGGTTTCTGGTGTGCAATTGGCAACTGTTCTTCCTGTAACATGCGGGTAAACGGTGTGCCCAACGTGCGCACCTGCGTAGAACCCCTGCAGGGCGGCATGGTGGTTGAAACCCAGCAGGGCAGGGGCGAGATCGGGGGTGCGACTGGTGGATAAGACCGAAATTCTGATTGTCGGCAGCGGCCCTGCCGGCCTGAAGGGAGCCCTGGCTGCCGCCGGGCAGGGAGCAAGGGTAACCCTGGTGGAAAGGGATCCATTCCTGGGCGGCCAGCTGGTAAAACAGACACACATGTTTTTCGGTTCCAAGGAGCATTATGCCTCTGAAAGAGGTTTCAAAATAGCAGAGAAGCTGGGGAAGGCAGTAAAGGAAGATCCCAATATTAATATCTATGAAAACACAACCGTCTTAGGTTATTACGAAGACGGAGTCCTTTCGCTGGAGAAAGAAGGAAAGTTTTCCACGATCAAGCCGGAAGCCTTAATTATGGCCACCGGGGCCCAGGAAAACACGCTAATGTTTCCCAACTGTGACCTGCCCAGTATATACGGGGCAGGCGCGGTGCAGACCTTAATGAATGTCCATGGAATTCTTCCCGGAAAAAAAGTTGCCATGCTTGGGGCCGGTAATATCGGGGTTATCGTCAGCTACCAGCTGCTGCAGGCCGGCGTTGAAGTGCTGGCAATTATTGAAGCGCTGCCCAATATCGGGGCCTATCATGTTCACGCATCGAAAGTGCGGCGCATGGGAGTGCCCATCTGGACCTCGCATACAGTCCTCTCTGCCCACGGCAGGGAAACCCTGGAGAAAATTACGGTTGCTGAAATAGATGCAGATTTTAAGCCGCTTGCCGGAACTGAAAAAGAGCTTGAAGTAGATGTGCTCTGCATTGCCGTCGGGCTGACTCCCCTGACAGAGATTCTCTTCCAGGCCGGCTGCAGGATGGCATATATTCCCGAGCTTGGCGGCCACGTTCCCTTATGTGATGAAACCCTTGAAACATCTGTAAAAAATATATTCGTTGCCGGCGATGTCAGCGGGATTGAAGAGGCCAGCGCCGCCATGGTGGAAGGCACTCTAGCCGGCCTTAAAGCAGCCTATAACCTTGGTTATGGCCGGGATAGCTACGGTGAACTGGTAAAGGCAGCAAGGCTTGAACTAGATGCTTTAAGAAGGGGCCCTGCCGGCGAGAAGATTCGCAGCGGCCTGGAGAGACTGAACCTGGCCGGGAAGGAGGCTTCCTGATGCTCTCGAAAAGCGGAGTTCCGGAAAAAAAGCAGATTGAGGAGGTTATGCCCTCAAAAGAGCGCCTTGCCTCCGGGCCGGTAGTGATCGTTGAATGTTTCCAGGAAATACCCTGCGATCCCTGCTATACATCCTGTAAGCAGGGCTGTTTCCTGCCCTTTGAAGATATAAACGACCTGCCCCGCATGGACTTTGAAAAGTGTAATGGCTGTGGCATTTGTATCGGCGCCTGTCCCGGCCTGGCAATATTTATAGTCGATGAAACTTATTCTGAAAACCAGGCCCTGCTCTCAATCCCCTGGGAATTTAAGCCTGTACCAGCTGAAGGGGATATTGTTGAAGGGCTGAATCGTAAGGGAGAGACTGTTGGCCAGGTCAGGGTGAAAAAGGTTCGGCCTTCGGCAAAAAAGAGCACTACCCATGTTCTGACCCTTGAAGTGCCCAAGGATCTGGCCCATGAAGTGCGCAGTATAAAAGTGAAACAATAAAGTTTGCCAAATAGTGCCAGATCCTGGGAGAGGATGATTTTTATGTGTGATAAAACAATTATCTGCCGCTGTGAAGATTTAACCGCTGAAGAAATCCGGGAGTGGATTGCCAGGGGTTATTCAGGTTTCGAAGAAATTAAAAGGGTTTCACGCATCGGCATGGGCGCCTGCCAGGGTAGAACCTGCCGCCGGCACCTTTTAAATGAACTGGCCAGGGCCGGTGGTATAAGTCCTGCAGAAATAGATCTCTCAACCTTCAGGCCGCCAACCAAGCCGATAAATTTTGCTGCAATAGCAGGGGTGGATCAAGATGCAAAAAACAGCTGATGTTGTTGTCATAGGCGGAGGCTCAATAGGCTGCGCCACGGCCTATAACCTGGCCCGCTCAGGGTTCAGGAGAGTGGTCGTCCTGGAAAAAGGCTACCTCTGCCGCGGTTCAACCGGGCGCTGCGCTGCCGGTATCCGCCAGCAGTGGGGAACGGAAATGAACTGCCTGATTTCGCGCGGCAGTATTAAGCACTTCGAAGTAATGAACGAAATGCTTGAATATGAAGATGATGTTGAATTCAGGCAGAACGGTTACCTGATGATTACCTATTCGGAAAAAGAAGCGGCCATGCTGAAAAACAACCTGGCCCTGCAGGAAAGGCTGGGTATCCCGGTTCAGTTTCTCAGCATAGATGATGTAAAAGAAATTGCCCCGGCAGTGAATACGGAAAGAGTGGTTGCCTCCACCATCTGCATGGAAGACGGGCAGGCCAACCCCTTCAAGGTGACCGATGCTTATGCCCGTGCAGCCAGGAAGCTGGGCGTTAATATCTACACCTATACAGAGGTAACCGGGTTCAGGTTAGAAGATGGCGCCGTGAAGGCAGTGCTTACCAACAGGGGTGAAATATCAACACCCCTTGTCGTCAATGCAACCGGGGCCTATGCCCGCCTGATCAGCGAAATGCTGGGACATGATCTGCCGGTGAAACCGGAGAGGCACCAGATTGTGGTAACCGAACCGCTCGAACCCTTCCTTAAACCGCTGGTTATGAACTTTTTCCATAAATCCTACTGCCAGCAGGTTGTTAATGGGTCAATGCTGATCGGTTATGGTGACCCGCACGAACCGGAAGGAATCAACTATAGCTGCAGCTGGCAGTTCATCAGGGAGCTGGCTGAAAAAATAATAGAGCAGTTTCCGATCATGAAAAATGTAAATGTGATCAGGCACTGGGCCGGTCATTACGGGATATCGCCCGATGGCCAGCCTGTCCTCGGGCCTGTTCCGGGAATTGAAGGGTACTATCTGGCCCTGGGCTGCGGCAAGGGTTTCATGCTTTCACCGATGATCGGTGAACTGGTTGCCCAGGCTGTTGCCGGGCAGGAGACAACCCTGCCCATTGATATTTTAAGTATTGAACGCTTTGAAAAAGGCGAACTGATTGTTGAACCTGCTGTAGTCTGATCATGCGCTGGCCTGATCAAAGAATAACCGACCGAGGTGATAATTATGAAACTGACAGTTAAAGAAGAGCGCTGTTCAGGCTGCAATGTCTGCCGGGTAGTCTGTGCCCTGCACAATGCCGGTGCCGTGCAGCCTTCGCAGGCGCTGCTGAAAATTAAGGGTGAATTTCCTGACCCGGGCACCTACAAGATCGCCTACTGTAACCAGTGCGGTATCTGTGCCGATTCCTGCCCTGAAGATGCAATACTCGAGCGTGACGGCGAATACAATATCGATTATGAGCTCTGCACGCAGTGTTTAATCTGCATCGACAGCTGCCCCTTTGATGTAATGGTAGTAACCGAATCTGAATACCCTGCCAAGTGTACCGGCTGCGGTAAATGTGTAGAACTGTGCCCCCGCCAGGCAGTCCTGGCAGACCAGGGCTGAAAGGGAGAATAAAGATGTTATATGGATATGCCGGAAAAATACTAACCATCAATCTAAATACCGGGAAAGCAAGTGCTGATCATATTCCTGAAGACCTGGCCCGGGACTACCTGGGCGGCCGCGGGTTCGTGGCCCGCCTGCTTTACGACAGGCTCGATCCGGGAACAGATCCCCTGGGTCCCGAAAATATTATAGTTGTTGCCACGGGCCCCCTCAGCGGGCACCTGCTGCCCGGCAGCGGCAAGACCCATTTTGGAGCGCTCTCACCCGCTACCGGCGGTTATGGAGACAGTAACCTGGGCGGACATTTCGGACCAACCCTGAAATATGCCGGTTACGACTGCATGATCATTGAAGGGAAAGCTGATCAGCTATCCACGATCATCATTGATAATGAAACAGTTAAGATAGTGCCGGATCAGGGCCTTAAGGGCAAGGGGGCGATCGAGGCTGAACAAGAGCTGAAAGAGAGACTGGGGGAAGATTACCAGTTGCTGACAATCGGCCCTGCAGGTGAAAACAAGGTGGCATTTGCCTGTATATCACATGACTTTGGCCGCCAGGCCGGGCGCACCGGCGTTGCCGCGGTGCTCGGTTCAAAAAATATCAAGGCAGTGGCGGTGCGCGGAACAAAGAAAATCCCAGTCTTTGATGCCAAAAGGGCCCAGGAAAAGGGAGAAGAAATGTATAAGGTCTGTTTCGGCAAGCCGGGGTTCAAAACCTGGACTCCCTTCGGAACAGCCAGTATAACCGATTGGGCAAACGAAGTGGGAGCATTCCCGACCCGCAATTTCCAGACTTCATATGCTGAATTCCATGAAAAAATTAACGGCCAGGCCATTGTCGACCGCCTGCTGGTTACTGACAAGGGCTGTTTCGGCTGCCCCACCCCCTGCGGCAAGTACGGCCACACTACTACAGCCCTGGGCAGCGCCTATGTTGAGGGCCCTGAATATGAAAGTATTGCTACCCTGGGCGGCAGCTGCTGCCTGGAAGAGATTGAAGAAGTGGCTTACGCCAACTATGTCTGTGACCAGCTGGGTATCGATACCATCTCAGCGGGCGTGGTAGTTTCCTTTGCCATGGAGTGTTTTGAAAAAGGGGTAATCAGTGCCGAAGAGGTAGGCAGGGAAATTTCTTTCGGCAGCCTTGAAGATACAGTCTACCTGCTGGAGAAAATAGCTGCCCGGGAAGGGATAGGCGATGTTTTGGCCGAAGGTGTAAAACAAGCTGCTGCTATTTTTGGTGACGGTTCGGAAAGCTATGCCATTCACGTTAAAGGGTTGGAATGGTCGGGCTATGAATGCCGCAATGCCCCCGGGATGATGCTGTCGTACATGACCGCCGATGTGGGTGCGCACCACAACCGTTCCTGGGCGCTCGGTTACGATGTGTCGCAATCCGATGCTGATGTAAGTGAGCTGATCGAAGCCGGAACAGGCGGCAAACTGGAAATATCAACTCCCGACGGGAAGGTCGACCATGTTATTTCTATGCAGCACAGCCGCCCCCTGTTCGATGCCCTCGGAATCTGCCGCCTGCAATCGATGGAAATCGGTTTTGAAACCTTCCATTACGAAGAAGTATTTGAACTGATTACCGGGCGCAGGCTCTCCTGGCAGGAAATGCTGGCAATTTCCGAGCGGATTTGGCAGCTGACAAGGCAGTTCAATGTGAAACATATTGAAGGTTTTGGGCGTGATTGGGATTACCCGCCGCGGCGCTTCATGGAAGAACCGGTACCCAGCGGGCCGAACGAAGGGCGCTATATCAGTAAAGAGATCCTGGACAAAATGCTTGATGAATATTATGAAAAACGGGGCTGGGACAAAAATGGTATTCCTAAACCTCAAACCCTGGCCCGGTTCGGTTTGGATTGATAAACATGTCGCTGAAAGTAACTGTTAATATAACCGGCTGCCTGAAAGAGCTTTACCCTCACCTCTCTGAACGGGAAGTGGTGGAAAGTGACCAGCCGCTTTCAGTTTCAGGGCTGATTGGAGAGCTGGGTATTAGTCCGCGCATGGTGCTGTTCGCGGTTTTAAACGAGCGGATTGTTCCCAAGGACAGGCAGCTATTCGAAGATTGTGAGATTAACCTGGTAAGCCCTCCTGCCGGAGGATGAAACTAAAAAGGGGTGATGATTTGAAAAGCAACCAGGTTGTAAACCGGTCGCTGCAATTCAGGGTTTTGTCAGACAGCCAGCGCGATGAAATTCACTATGCTGTGCTCGGGGTATTGGAAGATGTGGGCGTGGTGGTTAAATGTGAACGGGCCATGGAACTGCTGAAAAAAGCGGGCGCCTACATTGATGGAGAAAATGCTAAAATGCCCCGCGCTCTCGTGGAGAAGGCAATCCGGACTGCACCTTCCGGTTTTGCCCTTTACGATCGCAACGGGGAAAGGAGGCTTCTTTTTGAAGACGGCAACTGCTATTTTGGCCCCGGCCCTTCAACTACTTACACTATTGACCCTTACAGCGGTGAAAGAAGGCACCCAAAGAAAGCCGATACGGCAAATGCCGCCCGGGTGATGGATGCCCTGGAAAATATTGATTTCATCATGGATTTCGGTACCGTCCAGGATGTACCCACCCGCTATTCCGACCTGTATCAACTGCAGGCTATTCTGGAAAATACAACCAAGCCAATTGTCCACTGGGGTTTTGACAGCCAGAACTGCCAGGTTATCCTGGAAATGTGCAGCGCTGTAACCGGCGGCCTTGAAGAGCTGCAGAAGCGTCCTTTCCTGGCCCTCTTTGCCTGTTCGAATACTCCCCTGCTCCATACCGTTGAAGCACTCGACAAGCTAATTTTTACGGCAGAAAACAATATACCCTTTGTTTGCGTGTCTGCCCCCGCCGCAGGCGCTACTTCACCGGTCAGCCTGGCCGGCACCCTGGTTATTACGCTTGCCGAATGCTTGAGCGGGCTGGTTATACACCAGTTGGTAAGGGAAGGAGCCCCTGTAGCACTTGGTGGTGTTACTGCTGCTACAGATATGCAAACCATGGCCATGTCTTACGGCTGCCCTGAATTTAGCCTGATGCATGCGGCCCTGACTGAGATGGCTCATTTTTACGGTTTGCCACTGTGGGGCACTGCCGGGTGCACCGATTCTAAAGCGGTTGACCAGCAGGCAGCGGTAGAAGCAACCGCCTCGATCATGATGTCTGCCATGAGCGGCACCAACATGGTCCATGACGTGGGTTACCTTGAAGGGGGCAACTGCAGCAGCCTGGCCATGCTGGTAATGTGTGATGAGATTATTGGCTATGTTAAACGCCTGGCCCGCGGCGTGCAGGTAGACGATGTAACACTGGCCCTGGATGCTATTAAACGTGTTGGACCCATGGGTGAATTTGTTACGGATCCCCATACTTACGAGCACTTTAAGTCAGAGATCTGGTTTCCCAGTTTAATGGACCGCCACCCCTGTCAGAGATGGCTGGCCGATGGCTCCCTGACCATGGGTGATCAGGCCGCCGCCCGGGTTCGTGAACTGATTGAAAATCACAGGCCTGAGCCGTTGGAAGAAAAGGCTAAAAACGAGATCGACAAGATCTTATCTGGCCTTGCTTAAGCTTTCACCCTAAGCTTTTGGGTGGGAGTAAAATGTTTTTCAAAGGAGGTGTTCATTCTAAGCACAGGGATTTATATCTTTTTAGTTTCATACAAAATAAATCATAGGAGGTAAATATGAATAAGCTATTTGGAGATTATGATAAGACTGTTTTCTGGCTTGCCGCCCTGTTTTGCCTGCTTTTTGTAGGCATAACAATGTTAAATCCGGCAGCAATGCAAACAAATTTCCAGGCCATATTCGATTTCGTCATAGCAAATCTCGGTTGGCTATATCTAGTTTTGACCATGCTTTTCCTCATTTTTTGCCTGGTTCTTGCTTTCAGCAAGTATGGTCAAATTCGTCTTGGCAAAGATGACGAAAGGCCTGAATTTAGCACAGCCACCTGGTTCGCCATGCTCTTTGCAGCAGGGATGGGAATTGGTCTTGTATTCTGGGGCGCCGCAGAACCGATCTTTCACTTCGCCGGCCCTCCTTTTGCCGAGCCCGGTACTCAGGAAGCGGCTATTGAAGCAATGCGTTACTCATTCTTCCACTGGGGGCTGCATCCCTGGGCCTGTTACGGTGTAGTAGCCATGGCCCTTGCTTACTTCCAGTTCAGGCGTGGAATGCCGGGCCTGATCAGCTCAACTTTCCTGCCTTTGCTCGGTGAAAAAGGTATTGCCGGCGGCTGGGGGAAAACAATCGACATCTTCACTATCGTAGTTACTCTCTTCGGAGTCGCAACCTCACTCGGCCTGGGAGCAATGCAAATTACAACCGGCCTTGGCGTTGTTGCCGGCATGGAGAGTTCCACCGGACTATCAATCGGAATTATCGCTGTAATTACCTTACTCTTTACTATATCAGCTGTAACAGGCATCAAGCGCGGTATTAAGTGGCTGAGTACAATTAACATGTATCTCTTCTTTATCCTCATGACTGTCGTACTATTTATCGGGCCAACCCGCTACCTGATCAATACCTTTGTTGAAACCCTTGGCGCTTACATTCAGAACATCCTCTGGATGAGCTTCTTTACCGATAGCCAGGGAGCAGTGGCCGCTCATGCCGGTTGGGAATGGGTCGGCGGCTGGACAGTGTTCTACTGGGCCTGGTGGATCACCTGGGCGCCCTTTGTCGGTAGTTTCATTGCCCGTATTTCCAGGGGCAGAACAATCAAGGAATTTGTCTTCGGTATTCTGCTGGCGCCGACCATGCTCTGCATGATCTGGTTTACCATCATGGGTGGTACTGCAATCCACAGCGAGCTATTTGGTGCAGGTGGAGTGGCTGATGCCACATTTGCTGATACAACCATGGCAATCTTTGCTATGTTTGGCAATCTACCGGCCTCAGGGCTGCTTTCCATTATCGCTATGACCCTGACAACTATCTTCTTCATCACTTCCGCAGACTCATCTACTTACGTGGTCAGTATGATGACCTCTAAGGGATCCCTTAATCCCACCAACTGGCTGCGGGTGTTCTGGGGTATTGTAGCCGGCTCAATCGCTGCCATGCTTCTTCTGACCGGCGGTTTAAGCGCCGTACAGACAGTGGCCTTTGTCTTCGGCTTCCCCTTCATGATCATCATGGTCTTCATGATGTACTCATTACTGAAGGCCTTTAGGGAAGATGAAAAAATTGAAGTTGCAGTTAAGGTCGAGCAGAAAGTTGGTTAATTGAGCAGCTTCATTTTTTAGTTGGATTAACTTGTGGCCGGGTCCGCTAAGCGGGCCCGGTTTTTCCATTCATTTAACCGGGATGTCCCGGGCAGCCAGCTCAGCAGGTGTTGAACATGACAATGGGCAGGTATTAAGATTGGCTGTTTGCCTTTAAAGGATTTTTTCCCCTGGTGTTGAATTTATTCAAGCAAGAAGATCTATAAATATCAAGCAAAACATGAAGCAAAAGGGCAAGCGAAAATCTCATGAAAATGTTATAAGGGAGGGCTTGTATATGTGCGATACCATGGTTGCCCTGGGCAATTCAACCGCTGATGGTTCTGTAATTTTTGCCAAGAACAGCGACCGCCAGCCCAATGAACCGCTTTTAACGATCAGGGTTCCCCGCAGGAAAAACGAAAAAGGAAGTAAATTAAAGTGCACCTATATTGAAATCGACCAGGTTGAAGAAACATTTGAAGCGCTGCTGCTGAAACCCTCCTGGATGTGGGGCGCAGAGATGGGCTGTAACGAGTTCGGGCTAAATATTGGCAACGAGGCTGCCTTCACCCGGGAAAAACAGGGCCCGGAAAGCCTGCTCGGCATGGATCTGCTGCGCCTGGCCCTGGAGCGCTGCCAGAACAGCGAAGAAGCGCTGCACCTCATGATCGATCTGCTTGGCCGCCACGGCCAGGGTGGAAACTGCGGTTACGAAAAGAAGTTCTTTTATCACAATTCATTTTTAATCGCCGATCCAAAGACAGCCTGGCTGCTGGAGACGGCCGGTGATTACTGGGCGGCAGAAGAAATAAAAGATGTGCGGGCAATTTCGAACCGTCTCAGTATCGGCAGCTCCTATGACCTCTGCCACCCGGAGCTGGTTAAGCATGCCGTTGAAAAAGGCTGGTGCAAAGGTGAAGGGGACTTCCATTTTGCCAAGTGCTACACCGATCCCCTGATCACCAGGTTCAGCGGTTCGCTGGACAGGGAAGGAACCTGCAGCAGCGTGCTGCAGAAAGAGAAGGGCCGGATCACCATGCAGACCATGCGCGGCATCCTGCGTTCCCACGAGGAAGGGCTTGAAGGAAAACAGTTTGCCAGGCATTCGCTGAAAAGTGTCTGCATGCATGCCGGCTTCCTCTACGGCGATCATACCACGGGCAGCTATATTGCCTCCCTGGACGGCGAAAATCACACCTACCTGCTGACAGGCGGCTCAACCCCCTGCCTGGCCCTCTACAAGCCTTACTGGCTGATTGAAGGCGAAAACTTCTCTTTTGCCGAGGAAGAAGATATTGAAGCCCTGGAATTCTGGGTGCGCAGGGAAAAGCTGCACCGCCATGTTCTGGTCAACAAAGTTCCGGACCTCGATGCATACCTTGCTGAACGGGACAGGATTGAAGCCTGGATTGATCAAGAGCTTGACAGCCTGAAAGGGGACCTGGGCAACCGCAGCAAACTGCTTGACCTGATGGACCAGGCCCTGGCGGCCGAAGAAAAACTGCTCGATGAGACCTTTGCCGGCATTCCTGACCCCGATAAACCGGGCAAACTAGATGGAAACCCCTATTTTCGCGCCTACTGGAACAAGCAAAACGCCAAGCTGGTCAGAACCTAATATTCAACCGTTAAAAACTGATCACTGGTGATTTTTTATATGCAATTTAAAATTTACAGCATTCATAGGGGGCTGTTTAAAATGCGCGTATTTCACGGTAACATCATAACCGGAAACGGCGAGGGTTCTGATTCCAGGCACCTGGTGGAAAAGGAAGGCAAAATCTATCGCCAGCATCCTGCTGAAAGGCTTTCTAGCTCATAAATAGCTCTGGAGGATCATGCCAGGTGGACTTGATAAAACTGCCCGGGTTAATTAGCCTGCGCCGCAAAGACCAGTTTATGATATTTGAACTCAGCCAGCCCGGCAGGGTGTTAAGCACATCTTATTTAAATGGTGGCTGCCGGGAAGATATTGGTTACCTCTTTAATTACTGCGAAGTTTACAATTCCCCCGACGGCCGCTGCGAAATGCGCGCCCCCACCAACCGCGAGCATTTAAGCCTAATCGCCAATGAACTAAAACTGCCCCCGCATGAAACAACCGGCCTCAGCACCGCTGCGATGATGAAATATGCCCGGCCGAACAGTGAAAAATTCAGGGATTTTTCCGTAACTGCCCTGGCTACTGCCGGCATAGATGTTAACGGCAGCAGGGCGGGCGACCCGGCCTGCTGGCATGAAAAGGCAGGGGTGCCAACCCCGGTTGAGCCGGGAACAATAAATATTTTCCTCTTTATTGATGCCAGCCTCGATGCCGGCGCCCTGGCTAAAGCGCTTGTTACCGCCACCGAGGCAAAAACAGCCGCCCTGCAGGAACTGCTTGCCCCCAGCTGCACCTCAAGCGGCCTGGCCACCGGTTCAGGCACCGACGGGGTAATAATCGTCAGCAACCTTCAATCCCCAACCGCGCTGACCGATGCCGGGCACCACAGCAAGCTGGGCGAATATATCGGCAGGGTAGTGAAAAAGACAGTTAAAGAAGCGCTGGTGGCAGATATCGGCTTCAGGAACTATGCCTGCGGATCGGTATTAAAGCGGATGAAAAGGTTTGGCCTGCACGAAGCTAAAATGTTCGCCCTTTACCAGTCCGCTGCTGCGGACCGGGAAATGGGCCAGGAACCATTCAGCCGGGCTTTAAAGGCTGTTGACAGTGACGATCGCTATATCGGTATTGCCACGCTCTACGCCCACCTCTTAGATCTCCTGCACTGGAACTTAATTGGCCGGGACGAAGCCTCAAGGCTGGCAGCGCTCCTGCTCTCAGACCTGGCCAACCTTTCCGGGTACCCGCTTCCCGGCCTCAGTATGCCGCTGCCTGCTGACAGCCAGGGGCCGGCCTTGCTGCCGGAAGCCTTTGCCGCGAACTGGGCTCTGCTCGCTGCCAAAAATTCTTCAGCTAATAAGCAGGAAAAATGAAATAATTATAGAAGACCATACTAATTGACCACAAAATTGATATTTACTGCATAAAACAATCTATTTCCATTAAGCATTTTTCTTAAAGCCACCCTTGAACAAAGCAGTTAAAACCAAACCAGGAGCTGTAAATCCTAAGCTTGGCTTAAATCGCTCATCACGCCTATCCCGGCGCGCCGCGGGCGCCTGAACACTGGTCTTCACTGAAATGGAAGGAGGTAATGCCATCTTAAACTGCTTATCTTGAAAGCCCTTCTGCTTGAAGGGTAAGAGTGCCGGCAGGTTTAACCTGTCGAACAATAATACGGGGAGGAGGTAGCTTCATGTTAGGGGGAAATAAAGCTGAAACAATGCGGAGCTGGGTAAAAGCCATTAGTAAATTTGACCTGGAGACAGCATTTACTTACTGCACAGACGATATTGAATGGTTTACACCCCATGGGCATTTTAAAGGCAAGAGCGGTATGGAACGCTATATTAACTGGCTGAAAGATAATGTTCAGGATTTCAAGAATGAAGAAAGCGGGCATGGTATCATGGTAGAGGGGGAAAAAGCCTTTTTTGAGCATACCATGTCGGGGGTTATGCAGGGTGAAAAGGTTGAATTTTTGGCGATCTGCACCTATGAATTTGAGGGCGAAAAAATCAGTAGATTAAAGACAGTATTTGACCGGTTGTCAATAGCTGATCAGGCAACAAGCCAGTGGTTACCCAAAAAACTGGTCAATACTATAATTAATCAAATGGAGAAAGGCTTACACTAAGGGCAAAACAAAATTACGGGGGCTTGCGGCACCGACCGTGCCGCGGGCCTTCTGCATACCCGGCTTGTCAGTTTAAAGTCACCTAATCCTTTTGTAGTAGATCTAAACTCTTCTTTTGTTCTATTCCATATAGTTCTGCAGAGTAATGTATTAATAAAAGCAGATAGGTATTATAATTAGTATAAGGCGAAGAGCAG
>SLQM01000194.1 GCA_007131435.1 Syntrophomonadaceae bacterium | reverse complement strand
GAAGATGTTTTACTCTCCGATCCGGTAAGCGCCCCGCTGGGCAAGCTTGATATCAGCGGCCATTTAGACGGGGCAATTGTGCTGCTGCTGGCCTCGGAAGACAAAGCCCGGGAATTGACCGATAAACCGGTCTGGATCAAGGGAATAGGCTGGGCAACAGATACACCAAACCTTGATTCGCGCCTGGAAGGAATGGGTTACGCCCTTTATGCTAAACTGGCAGCCGAAAAGGCTTATGCCATGGCCGGCATAACTTCCCCCTATAACGAGATTGATTTTGCCGAGATTGATGATACTTTCTCCTACAAGCAGCTGCAGCATCTTGAAGCGCTAAACCTTTGCGGTTACGGCGAAGCCGGAAGACTGCTGGAAATGGGCTGCTTTGACAGGAGCGGTGAGCTGCCGGTTAATATCTCAGGCGGCAGTCTGGGTATGGGATACCTGCACGAGGCAAACGGGCTGCAAAAAGTTTTAGAAGTTGCCCTGCAGCTGCGCGGTGAGGCTGGCAAGCGACAGCTTCCAGATCTAAAAACCGGGCTGGCCTTCGCCTGGCGCGGCATCCCCACTGCCACAGGAACGGCAGTAGTTCTCAGCAATGAAATATAGATATTTAATATACGGGAGGGTTGAAAAATGAGAAAAGTAGCTATTGTGGGAGCAGGCTTAACGAAGTTTGTCCGGCGGGCACTGGAGACTCCAAAGGAACTGTCTTTCGAGGCAACCAGCACCGCCCTGGACAGCTGCGGCCTGAAACTTGAAGATATAGACTGCGTGGCCCACGGCAGCGCACCCGATGCCTTTGATGGCATTCACCAGAAAGGTGAATACCTGGCTGACGGGTGCGGCGGATGGAACAAGCCGACGATGAGGGTTTTTGTCGGCGGCGCCACGGGGGTGCACGCCATAATTCACGGCTGGCATCATGTCGCTTCCGGGATGTTTGACACCTGCCTTGTTGTGTGCGAGGAAAAGATGTCCAGCGCCATGCCCCATGCCCAAGGTTTCTTTTTAACCATCTTTGATGCAATAACCGAAAGAGCGCTGCATCCGAACCTGCTCTGGATTTTTGCTTTGGAGATGAACCGTTACATGAGCCGCTACGGCTATACAAAGGAAGATATGGCCCTGGCTGCGGTAAACAACAAGCGCAACGGCCAGCTGCACCCCTCATCTCAGTTCAAGGATGAAGTAACTGTGGAGGATGTCCTAAACTCTGAGATTATGGCCTATCCGGTCAGCAGGCTGGATGTAAGCCCCGTATCAGATGGCGCGGCAGCCGTGGTTTTGGCCGCCGAACCGGTGGCCCGCAGGTTAACTGACAAGCCCGTATGGATTGAAGGTGTGGGCTGGACCCTCGATACGGCTTACTGGGGCACCCGCGACCTCTACTACCCGCGCTACCTGGACAAGGCGGCGCGCATGGCTTACGAAATGGCCGGAATCAGGGAACCGGCCAAGCAGATCAATATTGCTGAACCGTACGATCCCTTTGACTACAAGGCCTTACACCACATGGAGGGCTTACAGCTTTCACCACGCGGCAAAACTGTTGAACTGCTGCGTGATGGCCATTTCGCCCGTGACGGAAACCTGCCCATGTGCCCTTCCGGGGGACTCCTGGGAGTGGGAAACCCCATTGCAGCGGCCGGCACGATGAAGGTGGCAGAACTTTTCTGGCAGCTGCGCGGCGAGGCAGGAGAACGCCAGGTTCCTGGCAACCCCCGCCTTGGTGTAGCCCAGGCCTGGGGCGACCTGATGCAGGTGAGCTCAGTTGTAGTAGCAGGTATTTAAATTAAGAGCAAGGGAGGTATTAGATATGGCTGAGAAAGTTATAGTTTCCGGCGGAACACCGCTATCGGAAGATGATATCCGCTCGGGTAAAATATTTTTTACCGAGGACAGTTTAGACTGTGCTTACGCATGGGATACGGGAGTGGCAATAAACCGCTACCTGGCTGAATTAAAAAAAGGCAAAATAATTGCCACCGAGTGCAGGAAATGCAGCAGGATTATGCTGCCACCCCGCCTTTTCTGTGAACTGTGCTTTGTTCCTGTAGATAAGTGGCTCTACGTGCAGGACACGGGCATAGTTAATACATTTTCAATCTGTCATGTCCACTGGGATGCTACAAGGATCAAGGAAGGCGAGAAACCTCATTTGCCGGCAGTAATAGAAATTGACGGCGCCTCAAAAGGAATGGGGATCATGCACCTTTTGGGCGAGGTTGAGCCTGAAGATATTAAGATAGGGATGAAGGTAAAAGCGGTGTGGAAACCGGAAGAAGAACGAGAAGGTTCCATAACCGATATCATCTATTTTAAACCGCTATAAGGGAGGGATATAAATGGCCATACCGGAAAGAATTCACAGGAATATTGACACCCGCTACTGGAACCCAGGCGCCGAGTATTTCCCGGTGAAGAACAGGTACACTGCGGGCGTAGCAGGCCAGCGCTTTTTTGAAGAGTTAAAAGAAAATGGCAAACTGTTCGGCACAAAGTGCAGTAAGTGCAGCGTTACCTTTGTTCCCGCCCGCCTGTTCTGCGAACGCTGCTTTGCCAGGCTTGAAGAATGGGTGGACGTGGGGCTTGAAGGCGTTCTCTATTCCTTTACCCATGTATATAGAACTAAAAGCGATGAAGAAAAAGAAAACCCGTCGATTGTTGGGGCAGTTAGAATTGCCGACGGCCTGCTGATGCACCATTTAGGCGAATGCAATGAAAAGGACCTTTACATCGGGATGCCGGTTAAAGCTGAACTGAAGCCGGTAGGAGAGCGCGAAGGCAAGATAACAGACATAGCTTATTTCAAGCCGTTATGATTATTCAAGGCTAGCAATAAATTGACAACCTGATCGCTTTACAGCTTCGATTAAAGCTTAAAACCCCGGCTACAGCTTCAACTGCACCGGGGTTTATTATATGTCAAAAATATTAGTTAACAACTAAATGGCCTGGCTTAAGCGGTTTCTTCCCTCCTGCTTTCAGCCAGGTATTTCATAATCTTGCCCAACTCATAGACAATGATCAAAACTCCTGGCACAAAAATCAGTAAGATTAAGCCCTGCCTGGTTTGGGCAAAATTTAAGAGGTAGCCAAGATAAGGTATAGAGCCTGTTACCCGGCCGACAACATTTTCAGCTAAAACCGGCCTGGGATCATTAACGCTATTTGCATCACCCCTGGTTACAAACTTTAGACCGTCCTGTCGGTTAACTTCTACTACCCGGTGAGTGGTAAGCGAATCTGAACCAGCCTGGGTACGGAAAGTAATTATATCGCCAACAACAATCTTCTCCGGTGGGATCTCCTGTACAAAAGCAAGGCTTCCGGTATCAAATTCAGGGGCCATACTACCGCTTAAAACTATGTAAATCT
>SLQM01000173.1 GCA_007131435.1 Syntrophomonadaceae bacterium | reverse complement strand
GCACCGTTCAGCCATGGTTTGCTGTTGTAGATACAGCGCTGCCCCCGGGAAATATTGAACAACTGGCCTCAATTATAGAGAGCGACGGTCTTGCTGCCGGCATTTATATTAACCACAAGGGAAAAGAAATATTAAACTATGTGCAAATCAACTGGCCCCTTGAAGCAGCAGCACTACCTGCTGTAGCGAGGGCCGTTTGCAGTGAATTCTACCGAAAGCAAAAATTACAAAAAGAGATAGATGAATTAAACAGCAAACTGCACACCAGGAAAATAGTTGAAAGGGCCAAGGGCCTGTTGGTAAAAAGCTTTTCTGTAAACGAAGAAGAAGCTTACCGTTTAATTCAGAAAGCGAGCATGGATAAAAGGCTTGAAATGGCCGAAACTGCTGCAGAAGTCATTAAAGATCCTATGAGCTTTTATTCTTTTTTGCGGCCTCGATAAAACCTTGAAATAGGGGGTGAGGTCTAGTTGGGCGAGATTTAAATTCAGGATGGTACTGCACCGCAATAAACCAGGGATGATCATTTATCTCAATCATTTCAACCAGGTTGTCATCTTCATTAACACCACTTAAAATAAGCCCGGCTTCTTCCAAAGTTGAAATGTAGTCATTGTTGAATTCATAACGGTGACGATGCCTTTCACTGATCTGTTTCTCCCTGTAAGCTTCTTCAGCCAGGGTCCCTTCTTTTATAGAACAGGGATAAGCTCCAAGGCGCAAAGTTCCACCAATCCTTGTATTATCTTCCTGTCCGGGAAGATAAATTATTACCGGACCGCTAGTTTTTGAATCGAACTCTGTGCTGTTGGCATCCTTGATACCTGCAACATTGCGGGCAAATTCAATAACTGCGCATTGCATCCCCAGGCAAAGACCGAGAAAAGGTGTTTTACCCTCCCTGGCAATACGAACTGCATTTACTTTGCCTTCAATGCCCCTTTCTCCAAAGCCTCCGGGTACAAGTATGCCATCTACACCGTCAAGCAAGTGATCGGTCTGGCCTGATTCAAGTTCTTCAGCTGGAACCAAAACCGTTTTTACAATTACATCATTGGCTAGCCCGGCATGGAACAAGGCTTCGTTAATACTGATATAAGCATCGCGAAGAGAAACATATTTGCCCACCAGGGCTATTGTTACTTCTTCACGCAAATTTTTCGCCTGCTTAACCAGATCCTGCCATTTTTGCATATCCGCAGACTTATATTCTAAATTTAATTTTTGAAGTGCTAACTCATCAAGTTTTTGTTCCTGGAGCAATAGGGGAACTTCATAAATAATCTCGGTATCTATATTTTCAACTACTTCTTCAGGCTGAATGTTACAAAACAGCGCTATTTTCCTTCTCAGGTCATGCCCCAGGGGGTGATCTGTGCGGCAAACAATTATATCCGGTTGAATACCTATACTTCTCAGTTCTTTAACACTGTGCTGGGTGGGCTTTGTTTTCAGCTCTCCAGACATAGCCAGGTAAGGAACAAGCGTGACATGTATGAAGAGGACATTTTCCCAGCCAATTTCATAACGGAGCTGACGGATGGCTTCTAAAAAAGGTAGACTCTCTATATCTCCTACCGTTCCACCAATTTCGGTAATTACCAGATCCAGTTCCCCGTTACCGGCAGCCTTGATAACACAATGTTTTATCTCATCGGTAATATGAGGTATTACCTGGACGGTATTCCCTTCGTATACACCTTCACGCTCAGCTTCAATAACAGACCAGTAAACCCTGCCTGCTGTAACATTATTATTGCGTGTCAGGGGCTCATCTATAAATCTTTCATAATGTCCCAGGTCAAGGTCAGTTTCTGCCCCGTCTTCTGTAACAAAAACTTCACCATGCTGATAGGGGCTCATGGTACCGGGGTCGTAGTTTATATAGGGATCAAATTTTTGGATGGTAAGCTTTAAACCTCTGTTTTTTAGCAGGCAACCGAGTGATGCAGCTGTAATTCCCTTACCTAAAGACGATACTACTCCGCCAGTAATAAAAATATGTTTTGTCATAAGAGCCCCCTTAAGACATATTTCCTAATAAGCTATTAATCTATGTCAGCAACTGCTGCAGCTGGTTTTTGTTCACCCGCCGCAATTCGAGGAGGCGGTTCCGCTACCCGAGGAGCTGCCGCCTGTTCTAAAAAGTGACATAACTTTTTTCGCCTCATTGCCACAAACGGGACATTTCATGTAAGCTGTTGCGCTGCTGCAGAGTTCCTCATGCTTTTTATTGCACTCCGAGCAAAAAAATTCGTAAAGGGGCAAAACTGCACCTCCTCCCTTTTAAGATAATATTTTCATGCCGCCTCAAGGCAGCTGATTAGGTCCGGCCCTTTAATCTTTTTCTCTTTTTGGCTCGTCTTCTTTTTTTCCTTTGTCGCTTTAGCTGCTTGCGAGATTTCTCTTTCGCCATATTTCTAAAACTTCCCCTCCTTTACATATCATCACCTGCTGCCATAAAAACCTATTGCATATTATATCACTGCTTTAGGTGTGAAAAAAGAGTTATTTTGTTTCTACCCTAAAAACTATAAAATTTGGCATTACCCAAAAGGAAATATACTGGTAATAGAGAATGATTACTAAAGAAATTTCATTCTACCGGGGGAGGACTATATAAATGGATTTAAGCCCTAATGCACGTATAACATATGAAAAAAGGTATTTAGTAAAAGATGAACTTGGAAAACCAATTGAAAAACCTGAAGATTTGCTAAAAAGGGTAGCGAACAATATAGCTTCAGTAGAAAAAAACTACGGTAAAAGCGCTGATGAAATCAGAAAGATTGAAGACAGTTTTTACCAGGCAATGTATAAATCGCAGTTTGTGCCAAACTCCCCCACTTTAATGAATGCCGGGCGTGAACTGCAACAGCTAAGTGCCTGTTTCGTGCTTCCCCTTGAAGATAGTATGGAAGGAATCTTTACAGCTTTAAAAAATATGGCCCTGGTTCAAAAAACGGGCGGCGGGACCGGTTTTGCCTTTGACCGTTTGCGACCTTGCAATGACCTTGTTCGATCAACAAATGGTGTTGCCAGCGGACCCATATCCTTCCTGAAAATTTTTGATGCTGCCACTGAGGCTGTAAAACAGGGCGGCACAAGGCGCGGAGCCAACATGGGCTCATTGATCTATAACCACCCAAATATTATTGATTTCATTTGCAGCAAAGAGAAAGAAGATGAAATCAATAATTTTAATATTTCCGTCGCCGTTTCCGATGAATTCATGCAGAAAGCGATAGGAGAAGATCCTGATCCCTTATACGATTTAATCAATCCAAGGACCGGGGATGTATACCGTGATCCTCAAAGCGGGGAAGTTGCCAGGCTTGATGCAAAAGCAGTATTTGATTTAATCGTTCAGAATGCCTGGGG
>SLQM01000225.1 GCA_007131435.1 Syntrophomonadaceae bacterium | reverse complement strand
TCTCCGGTAACCGCTACCGGTTTCACCGCTCGGTAAATACGGGGTTAAATAATTTTAAGCAGGCATCCGGTAAAACGGCATTCAAAGTTGCAGCTCAAAACCTTTTACAGGGTATCATTCAGTCAACTGACTTTTACATGGCACATGAAGAAATCCTCAACGTTCAAAACGAGGATATCCTGGCCTGGGGCGGTAGCCTCTACCTGCCCGGCCTTGCCGAATACCTGCAAAAGGAGCTGGGCTACAAAATTAAGCTTTTGAATATCCTTAACCTTTCTAACAAGAAAGAGGGCCTTCTATACCCAACTGCTTTCGGTTTAGCCATAAGGGGGTGGGACAGTTGAAATATGAGGTGGATTTGCGCACTCCTGAATACCTTGCTTCACAAAAGTTTTTAAAACCGCCTGTTATTGCCTTACTTGTAGTGCTTGCCATTACTTTCTGCACTTTTTCAGGCCTGCAGGCAGCCAGGTGGTATAAAAACAGCCTGCAGGTTAGGCTGACATCCGCACAGGAGACACTTGTTAAACTTCAGGGGGCTGCAGAACCGTTTATTTTGATGAAAGAAGAAATTGAGATAATCGAAGACAAGAAGGCTTTGCTGGATGAAAACATTAATAGCTTACTGCCCCTTGCCAGTCATTTGAAAACAGTTACTGCAGTGGCAGCTGCAAACCGTGTAGAGCTCCATAAGGTATCACTTGCCGGCTGCGGAGACTTCACAATCCAGGGGCGGATCAGCCAGGCTAAGGATGCAGCTATATTCAACCAAGATCTGGCCTCCCTTCCCTTTGTTTATAGCTGCCAAATAAATAAAATAGATTTATCCAGTGATGATAAGTATCACTTTATGATAAGTGGCAAGTTAACAGCAGGAGAGATCAATGAACAGAAGAAAGATAATTAGCCTGAAAAAAGGCGAACTTACCCTTTTAACCCTCTTATCAGTTTCGGCTGTAATGACATTTAGCTGGGTTTTGTCGGGTGCTGTTCTTTATAGCGATATTGATAGACTAAGGACAAAGCTATTTTTACTGGAAGAAGAAATTGCAGAGATTGAGAACCTGCTAAACGATAAGATCGCAATCGAGGATGGTTGGTTGGCGCTTGAAAATCTCGGCAAAGAGCTAAATAAAGCGTTTCCCCCGGAAGAAGACCTGCCGGCAGTGCTTGACGGGTTTGAAGAAGCTATACAGGGTTACCGAGATTTAATCGGGAGCATTAACATAGGCGAGCTATTTATAAAAGAAAATATATCTAAAATCGACATATCGATCAATTTTTCCGGCCCTGCTTACCGCCTGGAAAGGCTGCTTGGTGAGCTTGAAGGTTTTCCCCACAGCCTGATCATGGAAAATGTAAACTGGGTTAACCATGATAACTTGCATGCAGATCTGCAGATCGAGTTCAGCCTTCTTTTTTATCACAGGGCAGATATACCTGAAATTTTACCTGAGACTGAGGTGCCGTAGCTTGAAAAAAGAATACCTCTACCGGGTAAAAAGTAAAACGGGCAAAACTCAAAAAGGCATTTTGAAAGCAGTAGATCATAAAGAAGCGCTGCAGATTCTTGGCATGCAACAGTATGCTGTCCTCTCGCTTAAAGAAAATGTCCGCCCGGCCTATTTTCTTAAAAACAGGGTTAAACACTTTCTCTACCTTTTAGGTTTGCGCACTCTTAACAGCAGGGGTTTGATGATTTTCTGCCGCCAGTTTGCTACTATGCTTGATGCAGGGATTCCGGTTTTGCATTGCCTTAAAGTACTTTCTGAACAGCAAGAGCTCTCTGCTATCAGGACTGAGCTTAATGACATCCGGGCAACCATCGAAGAGGGCAGCAGCCTGGCAGAAGCTTTGAACCAGAAGAAGCAGAGCTTCCCTCCAATGATGTCCAGCATGGTAGAAACAGGTGAAACAAGCGGTGTTTTAGCTTTGATCATGGAAAAACTTGCCGACCACTTTGAAACACAGCATGATTTTAATGAAAAGATCCGTTCCGCAACCCTTTACCCGCTCTTTATCACCATGCTTGCTTTTATCGTAATGGCGGTAATGATTGTTTTTGTCCTGCCCCAGTTTGCCCAGGTGTTTAACTCAATGGGTATTGAAATGCCCCGATTTACCCAATTCCTTTTATCGCTCTCCAATATTGGAAATGGCTCTATTTTACTTTCACTGCTATTGCTATCATCGCCCTTTTTAGCGTTTATAGCTGCTATAAAAACAGAAAAAGGCAGGTATTACTTTGATCTTTTGCGTTTGCGCATTCCCTTTTTCGGCAAAATCTACAGGCACACCCTGGCAGCAAGGTTTGCCCGCACCCTGGGCACCCTTCTAAACAGCGGAGTGCCGCTCTACAGCGGGCTTGAGCTTGCTGACAAGGTAATTAATAACCGCGTAATGTCCGGCAGCTTTTATAAAATTCTAGAAGCTTTGAACCGTGGGGAAAAAATGCACGAAGTTATGAATCAACAAAATTTCTTGCCGTCTCTGCTGGTCGAAATGGTCAGGATCGGAGAGGAATCAGGGTGCCTGGACAGCACCCTGTATAAAACAGCTCTTTTTTATGAGCGAGAAGTAGCATATATAATAGAACGGCTTAGCTCTATCCTTGAACCCCTGCTGTTACTGACAGTCGGCCTCTTCATCGGCGTTCTAGTATTCTCTGTAATCTCACCCATGTACAGCGTCTTTCAGATGATCTAATTTAATTAAAAGACCATCTACATCGTAAACAAATGTTTAAGTACAATTTGCGATTTCAAATAAGACGCTAAGTTTTGATGAACTACCTTCAGCTTAGTCAGAATTGGCCACCGCAATATGGTGGCTTACAACTTCGATTCATTTTCACAAAATCATACCCATCCATTAGAGTTCCCTGAAAATACTTTCTTTATTTAGAAAAAACCTCCTGCAATCTGCTATTTTTCAAGAGTTTTATCCAATAGGGACAATAAGTTACTGCTTTAATATCCTGGTTCTAATTATGGTTACAAGAACTTTGGCCAGCAGAAACAACACCGGTAGATGCATCATAATTATAGCTTTCGGTTAACGCATCAGGGCATAAAGGCTCTTCCTCAACGAAGGCTGGAACATTATTCGCCGGATCACCATCCCATAAAAGGTTAAGGGTAGCTGGATATTTTCCTGCTTCTGCAAAATACATAGAAATAGCACCTTGGAGAATTCGGACATTAGCCGCACAAGTATTCTCCCTTGCCCTTTCCTGCATTCCACCAAACACTGGTATCGCAATTGCGACCAGAATCCCAATTATAACTATAACCACCATCAATTCAACCAGCGTGAACCCTATTTGGTTCTTATGGAACATCTTCATTAATAATCTCATTTAATTACTTCCTCCCTATTTTTGGTTTAGCCAT
>SLQM01000107.1 GCA_007131435.1 Syntrophomonadaceae bacterium | reverse complement strand
TCTTCGGGAAACAGGTTTAACAATACCAGGAGCTGGATGATATCAGCTTGTTTTGAAACCCTGGTATGCACGGCCACGCCATTTGGCCAGCCCCAGTATTCACTTTTATCGACCAGTCGCTTTGCCAACTCCCGGGGTTTAATGTCTTCAAGATCAAAATAGCCATCGAACTGTTCTATCACTCCGCTTTCCGGATCCGGCTGCGGAAGGTATAGCAGTTCAGCCATTTCCTGCCACTGCCGGTATTCACCGGGTGAGAGAAATATTTTTTCTGAAATGTCATGGAAACGCTCTTCATTTTCCACTTTCAACCTGTCATGGATTGCCAAAGCTTCCTTCAAGACATGGTGGGCCAAGTAATTTGTAAAAGCATTATTATCAACATTTTCGTGATACTCATCCGGGCCGAGCAAGCGGATAAATTCGTAGCGGTTTTTATCTTTTTTAAAATAGGCGTGGGAGTAGAGAAAACGGGCGATTTCAAATATCATTTCAGCCCCGTACTGCTCAATAAAATTCCAGTCGCCTGTAACGCGGTAGTATAAACTGATTGCGTAGGCTATGTCGGGAGATATATGGATTTGCCAGTCATTGAAATGATTGCGGATTGGCCTACCGCTTAGAACATCCTCAAAAAAGAATGAGGGGCAGAGCTCATCTCCCGTTTTGCCGCTGACCCAGGCATAAAAAGCCCCCCTGTAGCCAAGGCTCTTAGCTTTCCGGCGGGCCCCGTCCAGTGTCCTGTACCTGTAGGTTAAAATGCTGCGGGCCACCTCGGGCCAGCAGTACAAGAACATGGACAGGTTGTAGATTTCCTGGTCCCAGAAGGCCGCTCCCTGGTAGGCCTGGCAGGACAGGCCCCTGGCCCCGATCGGCAGAGCATCGCTGTGCAGGGGTGTTGCAATAATGCTGTGGTAGAGATTGAACCTTAAAACGGCCTGGGAAAACAGGTCACCCTTGATCACTATATCCATCCTGTCCCAAATTGCATCCCAGTGCGGTTTATGCTCAGCTAACAACCTGTCATAGCCCTTGCTGAGGGCTGCTCTTAAGGAGCTTAGCGCTGCAGCGCTATATTGATCACTGTCATTGCTGCTGTAAACTGACATTACTTTAAAAATGCTGACTGATTCACCGGCCTCCAGCTGAAAAAGATACTTTCTTGCCAGCAGGCCTTTATCTTTAATCAGCCCGGTCTCGAGGGGTTTTTTGCCATCAATGATCTGCCCTTCTGCTACCATAAGGCCTACCCTGCTCTGCCCGGTAACAGCTTTCACGGCCAGGTGGTCAATAGCCTCGACCTTCTCAATATGATGCAAATGCCTGCCGTTTAAATCCCACACCTGGCTGTCTATGCCGGTTACTACCTCTAACCGGCAGGCTTTTTGGGCAGTTATCTTGTATAGCATGGGGATAATGTGTAGGTCAGCGAAGCTTGAATAATATTCAGTTTCAAGTTCAAATTTCAAACCGCTTTTTGCCTGGACAGTGTCTGAACGCCTGATAATCCCGTAACGCAGGTCAAGCACCCGCGAGTAAACGCCTGGCTCCTCATTATCCGAAGCCAGGCGGCTTACCTCTTCCCCTTCAACCAGCAGCTTCGTAAAAAGCCCGTTTGGCGCGTTGCACAGTTCAGTCCATTTGCCATCGGCATTGTCATAAGTATCGGATACAATACAGGCCACATAGCGATCTTTTCTCCACTCGGGAAAGTTTCCCCTGTAGCCAAGGTAGCCATTGCCTGTTAAAAAATTACTGCCAGATACGATAACCTGATCCGGATCAAAATATGTTTCTACTATTTCCCAACCGCTTTTCGTGTAAAGGTTCCCGGATATCTTCAAAATAAAATATTCCCCATTTTACTTTTGGACAGCTGAAGGCTATCTTAATCTTTTTTTCATTTTTAACGCTTCTGGTTGGCCCTTATTTCTTTCAACTGATCATAAATATTAAAAAAGAGGATGATCAATTCAAGGTAGACCCTCAAAAATATTACCGCTAGCACGGCACCGATCGGTATGGTAATAAGCGATACCAACAGGGTGCCTATTCCTGCAGTGCTGGCAGTGACTATGGCAGCGACAAGCGAACCAAGCACCCCCAACCCAATACCGATCAGGCCGATAATATAGAGGATCCTGATAATTTTCGGGGTAATCATCTCTTTCATGCTCACGTCAAATAGCGATTTTATAAATCCTTCACCCTGTGACCTGTAGTCAGGTTCTGGCTCGTCATAATCGTCTATAAGCTCTTCATAATAATCATCTTCAGCTGGCACAGCCTGTTTCTTTTCCTCGACCAGTTCACCTTCATCCCAGATGCCTTCAACCTTTCTGTCGTCGGGGAATATTTCTACACCCTGCCCATGGCGTTTACCAACTTTCCAGTAACCGGAGTACTTTCTGCCATTCGGCCAGGTTATCGTGCCCTGGCCATCGGGCTTATCATTTTTCCACTCACCGGCATATTTAGTGCCATCAGTTTTTACCCAGGTACCCTGACCATGCCTTTTACCACCTTCAATATCACCTTCATATATGCTTCCATCCGGATAAGTATGCTTTCCCCTGCTCATAGTTAGCCTCCTTCAACCTGGTAGTAATCTTTAATCTAATCGTTCGGTCAAGAACACTCCCAATAGATGCAATTACCTGGCAACAACACACATGGTTGCCATAAAACACCCCGAATACCCCGGGTTTTAATGCATTTCTACAAAAATAAGGCAAATACCTTCAAGTAAGGCAAATTACCTCCTAACCTTTATTTTTTAAAGGATTTTTCTACTTTTGCGAAGAAGTTATTAAGTTGGCTAAGTGGCATTTAAATCTATTTGATAAGCAACGGAGGTCGCCTGTTGCCAGACTGGATCCATTCCCTGCTTTATGTAGCTATTGTGATCGGCGTTTTATTGCTGTCAGTTTATTTCATCACCGATATTCTCGGCCTTTTAGTTGGGGTTATCGCAGGGCACACGGTAGCAAGCTTTATTGTTTCTCGCCTACCCGGGTTTTGGGGAGACCGCAACTAATAAGCTAAGCGTGAAAAATTAAATTTTTCTGCTGTTTAAATAGGATTCTACTTCATCCCTTTCAAGGGCGTTAAAAATATCTTTTTTCTCCAACCAACCTTTGCGGGCAATGGCCACCCCAAAATAAGTATCGCTGAAGCCTTCCAGCTGGTGGGCATCAGGGTTTATCGATATTTTAAGCCCCATCTCTTTCGCCTTTTTCAGGTAACGCCAGTCAAGATCCAGGCGGGCCGGGTTGGCATTAAGCTCGAGAATAACGCCCTTTTCCGCCGCGGCCCGGAATAGCTCTTCCAGGTCTACATGTGAACCATCCCGGCCTAAAAGCAGGCGGTTGGTTGGATGGCCAAGCATGGTTACCGC
>SLQM01000075.1 GCA_007131435.1 Syntrophomonadaceae bacterium | reverse complement strand
TATAATACTGAAAACCAGGCTTTCATCTGCAAGCACCTTGCGCAGGTATGCAATTTTATCGAGCAGCTCTTTTTGCTCCTCTACCAGTTTTGATATTTCGAGCTGAGTCAGGCGCTGCAGGCGCATATCCAGGATGGCCTGGGCCTGTTTTTCACTTAACCCCAGCAGGGACATTAAACCCTCACGCGCAGTTTGCACATCTTTCGAAGCCCGGATCAGGGCAATCACTTCGTCAAGGCGATCAAGAGCTGTGAGCAGACCTTCAACAATATGCAGCCTTTCCTCAGCTTTTCTTAGATCAAACTGAGAGCGGCGCCTTATAACTTCTACCTGGTGTTCAAGGTAGTAAGAAAGCATTTGTTTTAAATTAAGTATTTGGGGCTGCCCATCCACCAGCGAGAGCATGATAATGCCAAAAGTCTGCTGCAGAGATGTATACTGGTAAAGCTGGTTGATAATAACCTCTGGCTGATAGTCGCGCTTAACCTCGATCACGACCCTCACACCTGAGCGGTCAGACTCGTCCCGTAGGTCGGTGATTCCTTCCATTTTACGTTCTTTGACAATCTCTGCTATTTTTTCTACCAGTTTGGCCTTGTTCTGCTGGTAAGGAAGCTCCGTAATTACTACCTGTTCACGGCCCTTGTCTTTCTTCTCTATCTGGGCCACTCCCCTGACCTTTATAATTCCTCTTCCTGTTTTATAAGCCGAAAGAATTCCTTCATGGCCGACAATAATACCACCTGTCGGGAAATCGGGGCCCCTGACAAACTGCATCAAGTCGCTTACCGAGGCTTCAGGGTGTTTAATTAAATAATTTATGGCATCGACCAGTTCGTTAAGGTTGTGGGGGGGGATATTCGTTGCCATCCCTACTGCTATGCCGGAAGACCCGTTAGCAAGGAGATTGGGGAACCTTGATGGCAGCACAACAGGTTCCTGCAGGCTTTCATCAAAGTTGGGGCGGAAATCTACTGTCTCTTTATTTAAATCGGTCAGCAGTTCTCCCGCAATAGAAGACATGCGGGCTTCAGTATACCTCATTGCCGCGGCAGAATCGCCGTCAAGGGAACCGAAATTGCCATGCCCGTCAACCAGCGGATAGCGGGTAGAGAAATCCTGGGCCATCCTGACCAGCGTATCATAAAGTGCAACATCACCGTGCGGGTGGTATTTACCAAGCACTTCACCGACTATACGGGCAGATTTACGATAAGGCTTATCTTGAGTTGACCCCATTTCTGACATGGCATATAGAATGCGTCTGTGCACCGGTTTTAAGCCATCCCTCACATCAGGAAGGGCCCTGCTAACGATAACGCTCATGGCATAATCTAAAAATGAAACTTTAACTTCATCGTGGATATTAACCGGCACCACATTTGTTTTGTCGGTCATGTGAACTCCTTTTCATGCAATTATTTTCTGTAAGTTCCCTGGCAACCAGAAAAAAGAGCAGAACTGCTCAAGCCAGGTAGAAGTTATCGCTCTTCTATAACACTGAAATTCTATCATAAAACAAAGACTTATAAAAGGAAAAGCCTCACTTCCCAGGGATGCTACTTCTTCGACTGCTTGGATTTTTTCTTTATTTTGCTTTTTAGAACTGCTTCAATCTCTTTCTTATCTTCCGGTTCCAGCTGCCAGGCTTCCATCCTTTTCTTGCTTCCCCTGGAAATGTTGATGGTTAAAACATTCTTCGACCAGCGGTAAGAATCAACCTCGCTCCATTTCCAGAAACCGCGGGGCGTGGAAATCCCTTTTTCACGCAGGGCCGGCCTTTCAAACTCCCTTAAAATTACAATGATTAATAGCGCACCGTAAAAAAACACATAAGTGTAGGGGCCCAAAAAGTAGCTTCCCTCCGGAGAGGTCAGAGTTTGCAGCTCATAGCGCCCCAGGAAATACGAAACAGCAGCAATGATAATAATCAGGATGAAGGAGTCGCTATTAAAACGACTAAACATAGACCTGTTTACCTTCATCAGCACGGGTCCCAGCTTTGAATACCTGATATACAGGTAAGTTGCTGTAATAATTGCAAGCATCAGGTAGGGAAAAATGAAGCGTAACACCAGGTTGTAACCTCCACCATATAATCAGGTTTCCATAAATCTTTCTAGCTTATTTAACCACGAAACCGCGATCCGGTAAATAGCAACATTGATATTAATTAGCCAAGAAAAACCTTGATCAAGACAACTGTTAAATAAACTTAACAATTAATCAAATATGAATGGAAGGATTTACAACGCTAAATATTGAATAATGTTATTTGTCTTATTAATCTTATTTTACAATATATTGCAAGGCAGGTGGTGCTAATAATCTGAGGGTTTCTTTAAAAAGCTTTCCATAATACAGTAATACCATTTTAAGGAGGGTCAAGAATGTTAAAGAATAGGCTTTTTGTTTTAATGCTCCTGGCAGTTTTTATGCTTAGCCTGGCTTTGGTTGCCGGATGTGCTCCCGAGGAAGCAGCACCTGTTGATCCGGACGAACCGGATGTAGATGAACCCGAGGTTGACGTGCCGGATGTTCCTGCCGTTACGAGGATTAACATGGGCGCGGGATGGGTTACCGGGGTTTACTACCCGCTGGCGGGAGCAATGTCGCGTATCGCCCATACCAGCATTGATAATATCTCGCTGACCGTTGAATCTTCGGGAGCTTCAGTTGTTAACTCGAGAATGATCGGCAGCGGCGACCTCGACATGGCTATCGTTCAAAACGATGTTGCTTACTATGCTTTCCGTGGCGAAGGCGCTTTTGACGGAAACCCGGTTGAAAATATGCGCGGCATGTTCGTACTCTACCCGGAACCCGTACAGCTGGTTGCCGCTTCCGGATCGGGAATTGAATCTCCTGCCGACCTGGCTGGTAAAAGAGTTGCTCTCGGCCCGCTGGGCAGCGGGGCAGAAGTTAATGCCCTTCAGGTCCTGGAAGCTGCCGGTTTAAGTGAAGGGGACCTTGCCGCAGCAGAGCGCCTTGAAGCTGGTGAAGCAGCCGACTTTTTAAGGGATGGACGTGTAGACGCAGCATTCTTTACCGTAGGTATTGGAGCTTCGGTTATTGATGAGCTTTCAGTAATGACAGACATATACCTGGTTAACATAGTCGGGGATATTGCTCAGTCCTTAATGGATACCTATCCATTCTATGCCAGCGTTACTATACCAGGAGATACCTATAGTAATGTCCCGGAAGCAGATACAATCGCCGTGCTTTCCATGATTGTAACCCGCGAAGATATTGACGCAGACCTGGTTTATGACTTCATGAGAGGTATTTTTGACAATATTGAAGTGATCCACGGTGCACATGACGTGGGCAGGCTGGTAACACTCGATACCGCATTGGACGGCATGTCGGTACCGCTTCATCCGGGTGCTGAAAGATTCTTTGATGAAGAAGGTATGAGCTACT
>SLQM01000127.1 GCA_007131435.1 Syntrophomonadaceae bacterium | reverse complement strand
CCATGCAATTATTATATCATACCAGCTTTACAACCAGCGGTTAAACCTGCGAATATACCAAGTTTTTACGGCCTGCATGACTACGAAGTAGGCCACCAGGGTCAGGAAAAGCCAGAAGAAATAGGCCGGGGGTAGCGCTACAAAGCCCATAGCAGAGCCAAAGGGAGTAAAGGGTATGATCAGCCCAATTACCATAACCAGCCCGGTCATAATTAATACAGGACGGGCTGCAGTGCTTTCGATAAAAGGTATTTTCCTGGTGCGAATCATATGCACAATCATTGTCTGGGATAGCAAACCTAATACAAACCAGCCTGAGTGGAAAAATGACTGGTCGGCACTTGTATTGGCGCTAAAAACAAACCAGAGCAGGGCAAAGGTGGTAAAGTCAAAAATGGAGCTAACCGGGCCGATAAAAATTGTAAAGTTGGCAATGCTCCCTGGATTCCACCTCTGGGGTTTCGCCAGGTATTCCTCATCT
The DNA here is from genome assembly GCA_007131435.1 of Syntrophomonadaceae bacterium. GTDB lineage: Bacteria > Bacillota > Dethiobacteria > DTU022 > DTU022 > SLQM01. The sequence goes on along the minus strand of SLQM01000127.1, from coordinate 2,954 downwards.
ACTTTGTCCCAGGGGATAGAAATTTGAGATATATCGTAAAGCAGGTTCTGGATCAGCAGGTGCAGCGGCAGCATTGGGGGAAAGGGAATCAGGATGCTGGCTACCAGGACGCTGAACACATTACCAAAGTTTGAGCTTACCGTCATTTTAATGTATTTCATAATATTACCAAAGACATGGCGACCCTTTTTAACCCCATCTTCAAGGATGGTCAAACTTTTTTCAAGCAGGATAATTTCGGCTGATTCCTTGGCGATATCTACAGCATTGTCAACTGATATTCCCACATCGGCGTCACGGAGCGCCGGTGCATCATTAATTCCATCCCCGAGAAACCCAACCGTATGTTCATTAGCCTTCAAGGCATTTACAATTCTTGACTTTTGCAGGGGCGTTGTCCTGACGAAAACATTGTTTTTCTCAACCATTACTCCAAGGTCTTCTGCTGATGCATTTTCAACATCGCTGCCTTGGACCAGTCCGTCAATTGTGAGATCTATTTCATTGCAGATCCGGCGGGTGGCAATTTCATTATCACCGGTTATGACTTTTACCTTGATACCCTGGGCCTGTAAAGCTTTAATTGCCAGGCCTGCAGTTGCTTTTGGTGGATCTAAAAAACCGATAATCCCGCCCAAAATTAAATTGAATTCGTCACCAGGGCTGTAGCGGTCTTTTGGCTCTTTTAATATTTTATAACCCAATAGTAGAATTCTCAGGCCGTCATTATTCAGCCTGTGAGTCAAATTTGTAATCTCCCTGCGCGCTTCATAGTCTAAAGGCACCAGTTTATTGTCAATGGTGTAAAGATCGGAGCTGGAGAGCATTTCATCAACAGCTCCTTTACAGATCAGAACATTTTCACCGGAGCTGTTTTCCACTATGACAGACATTCTCCGCCGCGTTGTTTCGAAGGGTATTTCACCGGTTTTAATAAAACCGCTTTCAAATCCGCTTAGCTCCCGGACTTCGTTGTGATCCAGCACTGCTTCATCGAGTGGGTTTCTGAGCCCTGTCTGGTAGTAGCTGTTCAGGTAAAGGTAAGGAAGAATTGATGAGTCGGTCTCTCCAAGTGGGTTAAGATACTGCTCCATGGCAACGGCATCTTCGGTCAGGGTTCCCGTTTTATCAGTGCACAGAATATCCATGGCTCCAAGGTTTTGAATGGCGCTTAACCTCTTAATGATGGTCTTGTGCCGGGCCATTTCAATGGTTCCTTTTGCCAGGTTGGCTGAAATAATTGTCGGCAGCATTTCCGGGGTTAAGCCAACTGCAACCGCCAGCCCAAATAAAAGCGCCTGGAACCAGTCCCCCTGGCTGATGCCGCTGATTATAAATATTATTGGCACCATGATCAGCATAAAGCGGATCAGTAGTTTGCTTACACTTGTTATCCCTTTGTCAAAACTGGTTGGTGGATGGTGCCCGAGCAGCTCTTTCGACATAGATCCAAAGTAGGTATTCTTGCCTGTGGTAACTGCCACCGCTTTTGCTGTGCCGCTTACAACATTAGTTCCCATGTAGGCAATATTACCCAAGTCCAGGGCGCTGGAAGGTTCGTGTTCTGCGTCAAGTATATTGCTTTTTTCTACCGGAAGAGATTCCCCGGTCAGCGCCGCTTCGTTTACTGAAAGGTTATTTGCTTCCAAAATGCGCAGGTCTGCAGGAATAATATCTCCGGCAGAAAGAACTACTATATCCCCGGGTGCCAGGTCGGTTGTGGTTATGGTAGTTCTGCCCCTGTTCTGACGTTCAACAGTGGTTGTATTCTGGATCAGCGAAAGTAGTTTATCTGCGGCCTGGTTAGCCTGGTATTCCTGGAAAAAAGTGAGAGCAACGCTTAGTAAAACCAGGATGCTGATTATTACAACAGCGGTTAAATCCTGTTCTCCGGGGGGCGCAAAAATGTATTCTGTTATAAATGAGGCTATGGCTAAAATGACCAGGATGCCGACAAAGGGATTTATGAAGGCCTGTAAAAGATGGTTGTACCAGGTGGGCGCCTTCTCGTGGACTACTTCATTTTTCCCGTATTTGTCAAGCCGCCGGGATGCCTCTTCATCTGTCAAACCCTGGCTGCTGGTTTCAACAATGGCAAGTACTTTTTCCCTGCTGGCCCCTGAAGCGGAAAATAGATGCTTTGAAGCAGTAGCTACAGCTTCGTTAACCTCATCCAGGTGACTGTCTTTTCCGGCAATTTTTAGAACCAGGTTCATAACTCTTTGCAATTTCTACAACCCTCCGGCAGAAATAATTCTTTTCCAAAAGGCTGAAATCCTTTTTTACCTTATTTAACTGTATCAAATTCAGATTACCCTTTTTAAAAAACAAACTGCCCGGTGGAGATGGTATAATGATCGTTGTTAAATTACATGGAATCAAAGCGCATAATGTTATTAATCATGATCCGGTTGCGTAAGGTTCCAAAAGGAGCTCTTTGATTATTAATAAAGAAATAGATTCTCTTGACTATAAAACCTTAAGCTGGCCCTTGGACAGTGATCCAGGTGCCTGGCGTTCCCTGATTTTCGGTTTACAGTGGTTTGCTTTTGGTGCAGCCAATATTGCCGTAATACCGATAGTTTTAGGCCCTTACCTGGGCCTTGACCAGGTTGGTATTGCTGAATACGCCCAGAGAATGTTCTTTTTTATAGGGTTGGGGTCAATACTGCAACTATACTTTGGCCATCGTCTGCCGATCATTGAAGGCCCTGCAGCGCCTTGGTGGGTTATAATAATCAGTGTATCCGGGGTTGCAGTCTCTACCGGAAAATCTTTCGACCTACTACGAACAGACCTGGTTGGGGCAATGCTGTTGTGCGGCCTGGTTTTAGCTATGCTGGGATGTACGGGAGTTATAGGAAGAGTTATGAAGTTTTTTACCCCTGCTGTTAATGGCTGCGTTTTAATTTTATTGTGCCTGCAGCTCAGCGGAACACTGGTAAGCGGTATTG
>SLQM01000199.1 GCA_007131435.1 Syntrophomonadaceae bacterium | reverse complement strand
TAATGCAGCTTAGCTCTTGCCTGCAAAAGATATGCCGTCTTTGCGGGCGGTAATCCAGCCCAGCATGAAGAGGATCGCCGCTGCCGCAAGCCAGGCTACCATGGTAATAAAAATCCGGTCGCCGGCGTGGCGCACGCCGATCCCGATCAAGGCCCAGATAAAGACCGCCGCATAAATATAGTCCTGGCGCAGGTAAAAAACCGCCAGGGCAATCATGGCCGCTATCACAATCATGACCATGGTAAAGAAGGCAGCGCCTGTTCCCAGGCCCAGCCAGCCGATATCATAGAGCAGCACGTTGAAATTAACCAGGGTAGCTGCGGTAATCCAACCCAGGTAAAGGCTGAAGGGATACTTGACCAGCAGGCGGTCGTAAAGGGTCTTTTCAGCCGTAACCGCCCCGATACGCAGGTAGATGGCAATCAGCGAAGCAAGGATAAGCAGCATCATGATCATCGACCAGCCAACCCGCTGGTAATGCCAGAAGAACAGCCATAAAACATTGAACAAGCTGTTGACGGCAAATAAAATGCCAACCGCTTTTACTACCGGGCTTTCACGGTAAACGGGCAGGGCCTGGTATACGATAAAGGCTATCAAGCCTAAGTAGATTAAACCCCAGATTGAAAAGACGTATGTTGCTGGGGTAAGTAGAATGGGGTAAAGCTCCGACAGGTCGGCCTGGGTCAACCCGTTCAGGGGCAGGGCATTGGACAGGTAATTCATCAGCAGCACCACTACCAGGGCACCTATGTTAATGTACGCTCTAATATCACTTCTAATCATCTAAAACTCTCCTTCTATTAGTATTTTTTCTACGCCGGCGCTTCGGGAAAGCGCATGGTAGAAAAATAATCATCAATTGTTTCGGCCCGCCGGATCAGCTCCACCGACCCATCCTCTTTTAACAGCAGCTCCGCCGAGCGCAGCTTGCCATTATAGTTAAAGCCCATGGAATAACCGTGAGCGCCGGTGTCATGAATCACCACCAGGTCGCCCTTTTCAATTTTCGGCAGCTGCCTGTCAATGGCAAATTTATCGCTGTTTTCGCAAAGCGAACCGGTCACATCGTAAAAATGATCAAAGGACTGACCCTCTTTTCCGGGCACCGTTATATGATGATAAGCCCCGTAAAGCCCGGGGCGCATCAGGTTGGCCATGCATGAGTCAAGGCCCACGTAATCCTTGTACTTGCGGGAAACATGCAGCACCCTGCTGACCAGGAAACCGTACGGCCCCGTAACCAGGCGCCCGCACTCAAAAACAACCTTCAGCGGGTCAAGGCCCGCCGGCACGATAATCTGCCGGTAAAGCTTCTGCATTTCTTCCGAAATATACCCCAGGTCCACTGCTTGATCATCAGGCCGGTAGGGGATACCGATACCCCCGCCCATGTTGATCAGCTCAATTTCAGCGCCGCTCCCATCTTTTATCCTCACCGCCAGCTCAAAAAGCATGCGGGCAGTTTCAACAAAATAAGCGCTATCAAGTTCGTTGGAGGCAACCATGGTATGCAGGCCGAAACGCTTAACGCCCTTTTCTTTCGTAATCCTGTATGCCTCCAGCACCTGCTCACCGGTTAACCCGTACTTTGCTTCATGCGGCTCACCGATCAGCACATTGCCAGACCGGGCTTTGCCGGGATTATAGCGAAAAGAGATTAACTCCGGCAGGCCGGCTGCCCTTTCCAGCTCACCTATGTGGGAAATGTCATCTAAGTTGATCACCGCGCCCAGGCGGGCCGCTTCCCTGAACTCATCCGGGGGAGTATCGTTAGAGGTAAAAACAATTTCTTCCCCTTTAAACCCGGTCCGCTCAGCCAAGATTAGCTCCGACAAGGAGCTGCAGTCTACCCCCATCCCCTCTTCGCGCAAAATAGAAAGAATAGCCGGGTTGGGGCAGGCCTTAACGGCAAAATGATTCCTGAAGCCATCTATCCAGTCAAAAACCTTGTAAAACCTGCGGGCATTTTCCCTGATCGCTTGCTCATCGTAGAGGTGAAACGGCGTGGGATAAGTTTCAGTAAGCTTTTCCAGCGCTTCCCTGCCCAGCGGTAAATTTTTTTCGGCCATCCTTCCTGCCTTCACCCCTTGATTGTGCTCACTTAATATTCTTATATTCTATTATATGATAAACGGGTTGATATATAAAGCCACTAGCCTCGCGGCACCCGGGAACAGTTCCTGCGGATAGATGCCCCCGCGGCCATAAGAGTACTTTTTTATGATGATGCAACGAAGCAGTTGCGGCTACTTTTCCCCTGATACAGTCCGCCAACTTGACGAAAACTTAAACTTATCGCTATAATTGCCGCAGTTGCTTTTAAACGGCGGTGTAGCGATGAATGATCAAAACGAAAAGTTAAACATGACCGGTCTTGACCCTGCTGCGAACAAAGTCAAGCGCAAGGAAGCCCTGCGCGAGCGCTGCGAAGAATACCGCATCAAACTAAAAGAGCGCAACCCGCAGGAGGTGGCCCGCCTGGCCGCCGTCAGTATCGAACCGGGTTCAGATAATAACTTTGTGCTATCCGGGGAACACCTGCAAAAAGCCTTTCGCATTTACTGGCCTTCGCTCTCAATAACCGATCAACAGGGCAACCCTGCCTCACTGAATGAAGAGCTGCTCTGGCTTCACTACCTGGAGCGGGCAGACGGCCACCCCCTGGCCGGACGCTGGGTTAATTTAAGCGAAATCGGGGGGCTTTTCTACCAGCAGGCTTTCCAGGGCTACTGCGGCGACGAACTGGCAGAGCTGTGGGGCGCCGACCTTGCAGGTTTAAAAAAGGCCTGCCTCGCCACCGGTGGCTGGCCGCTTAACAACCTGGGAGACCTGGCCTTTGAATGGCGGGTGCTGCCCCGGCTGCCCCTCTGCCTCTGTTACAGGGCCCCATCCGGCAGCGCGAGCGCCTGGGCAACCATGCTCTTTGATGCCGCTGCCAGCCATTACGTGGCTGCAGATGTGGCGGCTATCGTGGGCAAGGACCTGGCAGATAAAATCATGGGTAAAGGGCTGGAAGAAAAAATGATCTTAAGAGATCTTTAAACCGAGGGTGATGATGAAGAAGGATTACACTATTTCCCCGGAAATACGGGAAATCAGCTTCAGCGCAAAGCCTCTTAACTGGGCTTTATTTTTTGGTTCAGTTTTTTTCTTTATGATCAATCTCTTTGCCGCCATCGCCATATTCCCGGCTTACAGCCTATCGATCGGCAGCAGCCCCTTCCTCTCAGGGCTGCAAAATACAATTTTCGGGCTTGCAGCCGTTGCAATTCGCTTTTACCTGGCGCCGATCATGGACCGCCGGGGCGCAAAGCCGCTGATGCTGCTCGGCGCATTTACTTTTGCCACCACGCCCCTGCTGCTTTTTCTATCGCCCACCTACTCGATGCTGCTTACCGCCCGCATCTACCAGTCGATCGGCCTGGCAGTTTTCCTGCCCGGCATGTATACAGTTGTGGCAGAAATGGCGCCGCAGCAAAGAATCGGAACTTTCGTCGGGGCCTTAAGGGTTTTCTTTAACCTTGGCCTGCTGGCCGGGCCTTCTATCGGGCTCTACCTGACCAGCAGCTATGGTTATGAAAGCTGGTTTCTGTTTACCATCGCTGCCGGCCTGGCCTCTTTTGCCCTGCTCTCGCTGACCAGGACACCTGCTGCCACCCCCCACCCGGCAGACGGGAAAACCAGTCTTGATAAAATCAGGGAAGCGCTTGCTCCCGTTGAAGTAAAAATAATTATTGCCTGCATCGCCCTCTTTACCCTGACCTACAGCGCTGTTGTATCTTTTTCAGCCATTCACATAGAAACTTCAACCCCGCAAACCGATGCCTCCATATTTTTCGTTATCCTTGGCGCTGCAGGGATGATATCCTGCCTGGTGGCGGGCAACCTAACCGATCACTTCGGCCGCAGGCGGGTGGCTATACCGATGCTCGCACTTGTGGGAACCGGAGCCCTGCTTTTTTATTTCCTCCCTTACTGGCCGCCGCTGCTCTATATCTGCGCCGCCCTTTTCGGGATCGGAGTCCAGGGGATTTCCCTTGTATTTGCAGCCTGGCTGCTTGATATCAGCCAACCGCACCTGAGGGCAACTACAATCAGCTTCCAGGAAAACTCGATTGATATTATGTTTGCCATGGGGGCTCTCATTTTCGGCCTGGCAGCCCAGGGACCGGGCCTGGGGAGCGCATTCCTGGCCGCAGGGATAATAACTCTCCTGGCCGTTATCCCCTTCAGCCTGAAAAGCGCTTCATTTAAACGGGCCTAGCGATTAAAAAGGACCAGGTAAACCTTATCCCCTTCCTTTTTCCCTTTCACCAGTTCGCAGTGCCTTAAGACTGCTACCTGCTTGTCCAGTTCCCACTCGGGAAGATTAAATTCCTCCATGATCTCAGGCCGGGTTGCTTTTCCTTTATCCTTGATATAATCGTGGATTTTTTTCTGGATCTCCAAGAGCCCCTCTGTCCCCGATTGCCCTGCCGCCTGACGGTGCTTGGTCGCCAGGTGGGTGGCTGCAACATCACAGGTCTTGGGGGCCTGCATCGCGCCCATGTAACAATCCTCGCACAGATCCTGGCCGCGGTGGTGATAAATGTCCTCTTCCGGGGTTTCGGCTCCGCACCTTGCGCAGTCTTTCTGCATCTTAAAACCATCCTTTCCAGCTAAGGGAATAACCTCTTAACGCTAACCTGTTTTATGAATAAAAGGCTGTTTTTCCCGCCTGTGCCTGTAGTGGGCTATGGCTTGGAAAAGGGCCGCAGTCCCGAGGTTGGAACAATGAATTTTTGAAGGGGGCAGGTTGCCAAGGGCTTTCACCACATCCAGCTCATCAATCTCTAAAGCTTCGTCCAGCGTTTTACCCTTTGCCAACTCTGTAAGCACGCTGGTAGTAGCAATGGACGCCGGGCACCCGCAAACTTCAAAAGCAACCTCTTTTAGCCTGTCGCCCCTCACCTTGATGTAAATGCGGACAAAATCTCCACAGTCTGGATCACCAATTGTTCCAATACCGTCAGCATCAGGAATTATGCCGGCATTTCGCGGGTTCTGAAAATGTTCAAGCAGCTGCTCTGAATAGTACAAGTATTTCACCCTCATCATCATAAATTACTTTAACTTCCTCTTATCCTTAATTATATCATTTTAAAGCGCCCTCACAAGGCAGGAACTGTTACGATTTAACAGAATAATCCCTGAAAGAAAAAAGGAAGTGCAATGTTTTTGTAGAAATAATATAGATTAGAATCAATTAAAGTATTAATCAAGGAGGAGGATTTTTAATGAGTGCAATCGGAGGTTATGTTCAATCAGCTGACTGGAAAGCTGAAAAGCACGTTCCAGTAATCCAGGTTAAAGGTACGCCTAAAAAAGGTGAGCCCTTTGAAGTGCAGTTAAGCGTAGGTGAAGAAATTGCCCACCCGCATACTACTGAACACCATATTCGCTATATCAAGCTTTTCTTCAAACCAGAAGATGAAAAGTTTATCATTCACCTGGGCTCGTACATGTTTGAAGCCCATGCTGAATCAGTAGAAGGGGCAAACGCAGGCAGCGCCAAATGCGAACCGAAGGTTTCCACAACTGTAACCCTGGAAAAACCCGGTGAACTGGTGGCGCTAAGTTATTGCAATATCCACGGCCTGTGGGATAATGCAGAAAAAGTAAGCCTCGCTTAAGGATCTTAAGCTTTTCGCATTGCGATAAGCGCTGCGGAGGGGAAAGCTCTAGCAGCCCATTTGAACCCGGACCCTGACAACCGGGTCCTTACTGCTAGACCCTGACAACCAGGCCCTTACTGCTAGACCCCGACTGCCTGAACCCTGCCTGCCTGACCCTTACTGCCGGGCCCTGGCACCTTCAGGCAAGCCGGTTTAGCTGCCCCTGTGGCCTGGCAGCAGCTTTAATATTTTCAAGGAAATCCCCGCAAGGGGATTTCTTTAACAAATAAAGATCGATAAGTAACCAGCAAAGGAAGTGAAAACTGCTTATGAACTGGCTCGAAATAGGAGCGCTCGGTATGTTTGCCGGCGTCCTCGGAACCGGCGCAGGCGGGCTGCTTTCTGTAATCGTAAAAAAACCCACACCCCGCTTTACAGGGACAATCCTGGCCTTTGCCGCAGGGGTAATGCTGTCGATCATCTTTCTTGAATTAATCGAAGAGGCCATTGAATTCAGCGGCTACGCTGCGGCAGTTGTCGGCCTGGCCCTGGGCATGGCGGTTTTCTACCTGCTCGATCATTTTCTGCCCCACCACCACCCGGTAAGCGCTGAAGATACTCCTTTTGGCGGTTACCTGAAAAAAGGAACCCTGCTCGCCTTAGGGATTGCGCTGCACAATTTTCCTGAAGGACTGGCTATCGGCACAGGCTACGTTGGATCACCTGAGCTCGGCCTCTCACTTGCTATCTTAATTGGCCTGCACAACATACCCGAGGGCATGGCTGTTGCAGCGCCGCTTAAACAGGGCGGACAAAGTTTTCCCAAAGTTATTCTTATCACCGCCATGGCCGGCGTGCCGATGGGTATCGGCGCCTTGATCGGCGCAGCAATCGGCAGCATTTCCGACCTGGTTTTAGGGCTCTCGCTCGGCTTTGCCGGGGGCGCCATGCTCTATATTGTCTGTGATGAACTGATTCCTGATGCTTATGAAAGTGCCGGGGCCCACCTCTCAATTCTTGGCATATTTGCCGGAACCATCCTGGGCATTTTATTTATTGCCTGGCTTTAGCTCTTGACCGATTTCGAATTAATCGGTATGATCTTCTAAAGTCTAAATTGAAAAGGACCAAGTGATGATAAGAAAACAGAAGTATAAGCGCAGCAGACAACGAGAAAAAATTCTTTCCATCTTGAGAAGTACCGACACGCACCCGACAGCCGGCTGGATTTATGATCAGCTGAAAAATGACTTTCCCAACCTGAGCATGGGAACAGTCTACAGGAATATAAATATTTTACTTGATCAAAAGCTGATTCAAAAAATAGAAGCAGGCAGCAGATTCGACCGTTACGATGCAAATACTGATACCCACTATCATTTCTTCTGCCAGGAATGCGGCTGCGTCGATGACCTGCCGCTTGATGTTTCTGCTGAGCTTGAATCAAAAGCGCAAAGCCTGGTCGGTTATAAAGTGGATAAACACCGCCTCGACTTCTATGGCAGCTGCCCTGGTTGTAACGAAGATAGCCGGCAGCAAGCTTACGCCGGAAATTTGAACTAATTAATTCGCTGGTAAGAAGTGATCAGCTCTTAACGCCTAACCGCACTCCACGGGAACCCTGGGAGTATTTACCCGCAGGAGCTATGGCCCGCTAAAACAGATGGAACAATCCCCGTGGATCAGCACAACCCGATCAGTAAAAGACAGTAAAAGCGCCGTTTACTTAAACGGCGCTCATTGTATTTCAGGCATTCTATAGATTAGTTCAATTATATTTTAGAGGGGAACTACATTGGCAGCCTGCTTGCCGCGATCGCCTTCCACGGTTTCAAACTCTACTTCCTGACCTTCTTCAAGAGTCTTAAAGCCTTCAACCTGGATAGCCGAAAAATGAACAAATACGTCTACACCTTCTTCACTTTCAATGAAACCATAGCCCTTATCCGGGTTAAACCATTTTACCTTACCCTGCATTCTCACATACTCCTTTTAAAATTAGTATTAGGATCAAAAAGCGGAACAACCTGAAGTACCTTTGCCTCTATAAACCGGGGGCTAAGATATTTTGCAGTTCTTCTCTTCTTTTCAATACCAGTGAAAACTATATCATAAAATATTTAATCTGACAAGTTATGTATTTTTTCCGCTAAATTCGGATCAGCGATTTTGCATGGTGTTCGGCCCGGAAGGGTAACCCTTATTATGCTCTATAGCCTGCCTCGATGAATCATACATCACCCACAGGTAAACTGCGATCAGCCCCAGCCCGCGGGTAAAAAACCAGGCCGCCACAGCAATAAAAAACCACATCAAACCTTTGGTAAACTGGCCAAGGTACATGTAACCTGCGCCGGGAAAGATCAGGTTTAAAAGGCCCGTCAGGATCGGATCTTTCCTGAACCCCTTAATTGGATCTTTACTGCGGATCACTTTAGGTTCCGGCCGCTTTTCTTTGCCTTGTTCCAGGTCTGATCGGCAGTAGCGGCATTTCGTTGCAAAGCTGATTATATCTTCCCCGCAAAAGGGGCAGCGCTTGTATTTAACCGATTCTTCTCTATTTTCCAGGGACGGTTTGCCGGCACAGCCCCAGGTGGTGCAGCCGCCCGCCTTTTCCCAGCAGGAGGCGTGGTAATTGCGCATGCATAGGCGGCAGCGAACAGACAAATCTTTCGCCATAAATTCCTGCCCGCAGGTGCTGCAGTAGTTTTCTTTCATCGCTTTTTACCTCCACCTTAATTATAACATAAGGCCCGGGAATACTTGCTCTTTGTTATTGAAAAAGAGATAATTATATCTGATTAATGATTCGCATGAATTAAACGGGGAGATGATGAGAGGTGGAAAGCAGGACAGTTGCCCAGGCTGCGATCAGCATGGCGATGACATCAACCAGGGAAGAAGAGATGGAGCTAAAAGATAAATACAGGGATGAAGGGATCCAGGCCCTGGCCGTGGACTACGGGGGAGAATTTTTAAGTTCGCTGCAAAAGGTGGTGGAGCGGGCGGTTGTGGCCTCAAAAAGAGAAAAACTGATTGATGATTCCAGCCACTCCGACGGCGCTGTTGCGGGGGCAACCCGCGAAGCCCTGGTCCAGATCATGCCGAAGGCTTTGGGCTTAAATGTTGGCGGAAAGGTTGGCATTGCCCGGGGGGGCACCCATGTGGCGGTGGCTATTTTCTTCGCTATCGGACTGCTGCACCGCAACGATGTAGCTATCGGGCTGGGGCACCGGGCAGTTTAAAAACCTGCCGGGAACCGGAAAGCGGCGCTGCTTGTCTTACAGGCAAAGGAGGGGGAGAAATGAATATAAAAAAATATCGCTTCAAGTTTGTTCTGGTATTAATTGCTGTAATGGCAATGGCAGCCCTGATTAGCGGGTGCGGCGCTGTTAGTTACTACACGGCAGAAGATGCGGCCTACGATTACGTGGAAAGTGAACCTTACGCTCCTGCCGAATACGCGATGGATGATGAAGCAGGGCGGGGTATAGAGAACAAGGTTTTAGATAGAACAGTAGGTGAACCATCGCTGCGTCATGTTATCCGCAACGGTTCTATTTCCCTGGTTGTCGATAATACGAGGGATACGGTGCGTGATGTAACTAAGCTGGTCAACGAGAAGGGCGGTATTGTGAGCAGCTCATACATTTACGAAGTGCGTGAAGGGCAATACCATGCAGACCTGACCTTAAGGGTTCCCGTAAACCTCTTCGAATCAACGATGGAACAGCTGGAAACGTACGGCAAAGTGACGCGCAGCGATACCGGCATGGATGATGTTACCATGTACTATATCGACCTGCAGTCAAGACTGGCCAACCAGGAGGCCCAGGAAGCGCGCCTGGTTGAAATTCTCGATATGGCTGAAACGGTAGAAGAAGTGCTGGAAGTGGAAAGGGAACTGACCCGGGTCCGGGGCGAAATAGAGTCGATGAGCGCTCAGTTTACTCACCTGGCAGACCAGGTCACTTTCTCTACCATCTACATTGCCCTGCGCGAAGAAACCATCCCCACCGGCACCATATCGCCAAGCCCGTTTCATAACCTGGGGCAAAGAATAGTAGATACTTTTACAGGCAGTATAAATGTTGTGCTGAGCGTGGTCTCCTTTATGGTTCTGGCCTTTGCAGCGCTGATTCCGGCCTTTATCCTGCTGGGGATCATTGCAGCGCTGATCTGGCTTTTGGTGAGAAAACTGAAAAACAGGAAAAAACGCAGGCTTGAAGGGGAAGTTGCAGAAGAAGGCGTTGAAAAAGCTGAATAATATAAATTCTGCAAACAAGTCAGGGGGACACTTTGTTTGACTCGTCGCAACATCTCAAACAAAACACCCCCCTGACTTACACTACATATTCTTATAAGTTTTCTATAAAATCTTCCTGTGAAACACCTGCTTGTTTCAAAATTCCAACTAAAGTTCCTGCTTTCAATTCTTTATGTTTAGGCACTACACAGCCTTGCGACCCTCTTCTTAAAACTACATGACTACCTCTTTGCCTGGCAACTTGGAATCCCATTCGCTCAAAAACTTTAATCGCCTCTCTACCAGATATTAACGGTAGTTTAGGCATGGCGAGACACCTCAAAAGTTGTCATAAGAGAGCGACCAGAAATGTTTATTGGAAATTCTTCTAGATATAGTTCGGTTGCTTCTCGTAAGTTGTTTAGAGCCTCTTCTACTGTTTCACCCTGGGTTGTAGTACCTGTTTCAGGATTAAGAGCAATGTACCCTCCCTCAGGTGCAGGGGTCAATATTGCTGACAGTTCCATTATAAATCCCCCTTTCTTATTCACTATTTTAACATAAAAACAAGGTAATACAGATCCGCTGGCTAAGCTTAGATCAGTTAGGTTCTGATAATATCTTCTTCCAGGATATCTTCCTGGTCAAAGAGGTTAACCGCTTTTTTGAGCAGTTCGAGGAGCTGTTCCCTCTCTTCTTCCGAAACGCGGGAGAGGTAAACGGCGAGGAGCAGGTTACGCCTTTCTTCAACATCCTTCAAGACCTGCAGGCCTTTGGGGGTGATTGAGATCCATACCTGGCGGCGGTCTTTTTCCTGGCGCTCCCTGGTCACCAGGCCCATGCGGTGCAGGCGGTTGATCAGGGCTGTAACAGCGCTTAGTGTTACCCCAAGCAGGTGAGCCAGAAACGAGGTGTTGCAGGGCGCTTTGCGCAGGGCGCGGAGCACGACGTACTGGGTATCGGTAATTTCATCTACCGTATAGCGGTTGTGCAAAACCCTCACCCGGTAGATGAGACGGCTGAAAACTGTATCCAGTTCTTTTATGTATTCAATTAAGTTCTCACTGTTTATAGCGGCCACCGCCCTTGAATATAGTTTATGCCCTAAATATTTTACTTCGGTAAATATTAACCTAATTATTTATACCATTGAAGCGAAGAAGGGTCAAGGCTGGGTGGGGTTTAATGACAGACCGGGCTGTGGTAGAGTAAAGAAAGAAGATCTTTATTAACTAAGCTTAAAGGCCTAAAGTGCGCGGTAAAATTAAAATAAGTTGTCCTTTGACAGGGCAGGTTAAAGTTAAGGGGAGTGAGTTTTTTCTGGTGATGATCGGAAGAAAGGCGATAAAAGAAAAAATAGATGGAGGGCGTTTTCTGCTTCCTGCTTTTATATCGGGAGTGCTGCTGATTGGGGCCTTTCCCCCTCTTGAACAGGGCTATTTGGCCTGGTTTGCCCTGCTGCCTTTTTTCATATCGCTGCTAAACCTTAACCCGAAGCGCGCTTTCCTCTCCGGAATCGCTTTTGGGTTGCCGCTGCATTTATATTTAAACCTCTACCTGGCCAATGTTCTATTCCCCTACCTGCCGACGGCCCTGGCCCTGGTGGCCATGGCCGCCATGGTGGTTTACATCAGCTTATTTCACGGCCTTTTTGCCCTGGCAGCGTCTTATGTACTGCGGTTGGACAGGGGCTGGTTCAGTGCCCTCGCCCTGCCTTCTGCCTGGGTGCTGGTTGAATATTTGCGGTCTGTTGGTTTCATGGGCTATAACGTGGGCTATATTGGCTACAGCCAGTGGGGTTATTCTTTCCTGCTTAATATCAGTTCTTTATACGGCTACTGGGGGCTTGCCTTTTTGATCGTGCTGTTCCAGGCGATCATTGCCCTGGCGGTAAAAGAAAAGCTGTATTCAAAAGAGCTATACCTGGTTTCGGCGGTATTTGTGGTGTTCTTTTTTGCCGGCCTGTTTTTGCCGGGCCTGGCCGGAATTGAGGGGCAGGAGAATGGGGAAAAGCTGCAGCTGAGGGCTGCATTAATCCAGGGCAATATCCGCCCGGATATAGTGGTTGATGAAGGGCGTGAAAGCGTTCTTGGAACCTACCTTGAGCTGAGCAGAAAAGCGCTGCAGGAAAACCCCGGCCTGGATCTGGTAGTGTGGCCCGAGACAGTTGTCAGCCTGGATTTCAACAGGGGCAGGGAGCACCCGCCAGAGCTGCGGGAACTGGCCACAGAATACGGGGTCAGCTTCTTGTACGGGGCCCGCTTAAGGGAAGAAGGCAACCTTTATAACGCTATTGTAAAGCTAGAAGATGGGGTAGATGAAGTAAGAGCTTACCACAAGCACCGCCTGGTCCCCTTCGTGGAGTTTTTCCCCCTGGAAGAGCTGCTGAACAGGCTGCTGCAGCTCGACCTGCTGCTGGGCAGCTACAGCGAGGGCGAAGATTTAACCCTTTTTGAGCTGGACGGGATCCCCCTGGCCGGAGTGGTCTGCTTTGAATCATATTTCGGGGATCATACCCGGCTTTTTGCCGCAATGGGGGCGCGGCATATTTTTGTTCTAACCAACGATGCCTGGTTCGGGGAATCGATAGGCCTGGAGCTGCATGCCCAGGCGGCGGCAATCAGGGCTGCCGAGGCGGGAGTGGGCGTAACCCAGGTGGCAAACAGCGGGATTACTATTTCTTTTGATCACTTCGGGCAGGAACTGTTCCGGGGAGGCAAGAACGAAGCTGATATTTTTATTGTTGAGCTTGACCTGGCTAAAAGGGCCACTGCCTATACCCGTTACGGGGATTTTCTCCCGGCGGCAGCCGCCCTTTTTCTTTTGATAGCTGTGACGTTCATCTTCTTAAGCAACCGGCATCGCAGTAATTAATCTACGCTGTTAGCTTGCGATCAGCTTATTTACACTTTAAAAGGGTTAATCGCTTTAACACCCCTGAGCTGCTGCTGGTTGTGATTTAAGTCTTCAGTCCACAGGACAGGGCAATCCAGCTGCCAGGCACTGTATTAAATATTTCTTAGCCAAAGAAACCTTTGACGATGACAACAGGGGTGCCGGCGTCTGCCGAACCGCTGACCAGGTCGGCCAGGCTGGCCAACACATCCTCCATCCGCCTGGGCGTGGTC
>SLQM01000135.1 GCA_007131435.1 Syntrophomonadaceae bacterium | reverse complement strand
CATTGCATCAATGTAGGGCAGCAGCTCCTTGAGCGGTTTTTGATTAATATAGCCATTGGTAACCAGGATATTTCGATAACCGCAATCCCGTAATAATTTGGCTGTATCAAGAATGAATTCATACCAGATCATCGGCTCATTATAGGTATAGGCTAGACCTATATTCTCAGCGGGGCCGCCTTCTCTTTCCAGCATCTTAAGGATGTCCTCGGGTTTTACCCTTTCGCTATAGTTATTCACTGTACCACGGGCCAGGGACCAGTTCTGGCAAAACGAACAAAGTAAATTACAGCCGAAAGTACCGATCGATAAGATCGGACGTCCTGGATGGTAATGGTATAGTGGTTTCTTTTCAACCGGATCGAGGTTAACAGCAGCAAGCAGCCCATAATTTAGTGTATATAAATATCCGCCTTCTGCCTTCCGAACTCCGCAAATTCCTGTTTCTCCCTCAGCCAGGAGACAGTGGTGTGGGCAGAGCAGGCAACGTATCTTTTCATTCCGCTTTTCAAAGTATAAAGCTTTATGCACCTACAGTTCACTCCAGGTTGATTACTTTTCAGTATAACGGGTAACTTTAAAACGATAAAGCTGAAGCGGTTCGTTACCATCTATACCGGCTTTTCGCATTGCTATTTCCAGCTGTTCATCTACGGTATTTATGCCTTCTAAGTCGGGAAGCAGCAGGCCGCTGCGAGAGCCGCTGCGGATCATTACCCCGTATTTTTTTGGATCAAGGTCCATTTTACTTTCGACTTTTTCCATCGGGCTGAGAACGTCAACCGATACATCAAGACTGTCCAGCTCTTCTTCACCTACCGGCGGAAACCTTGGATCCCTGACTGCAGCGCTAACCGCATTGGCAGCAATTTCTTCAGCCAGGTTATCACGAACCGGTTGGACAGTTCCTATGCATCCCCGCAGCTGACCTCCTTTTTTCAGAGATACAAATACCCCGGCCTGTTCCCTGTATTCGGATGGCAATTCCGGCGGCACCCGCGGCAGGTGTCCTTCCTGCAGGTATTGTTTTAAAAATTCCCTGGCCAGCTTTGCCGGGTTTTTAAACTTATCCTGCTCAGGCACTTTCATCCCCCCCCATTTACTTGGGATAAATTTTTCAAGTCACAAATTTTGTTCGCCATTTTAATCTACATGTTGACATACCGTCCTCTGCGCTATACCTCCATCATGGTAACAAACCTGGCCGGGATGCTAAGTGCTATAAACAATGCCGATAAAAGAAAGATAATTTTTATGAAGGTCTAAGGGCTGCCACCAGGTAACCGACGCCAAAGGGCCCTTCATAAGATATAATTTCCGACTGGAAGTCTGCACCATCCAGCATACCAAGAGCAATAATAAATGAACGCAACCCGCACTCGCCGGCCGCTTCAACCAGCCGTCCGTCTATCTTTAGCATTTCGTCAATCTTTTTTTCTTTAATTAAGCGCACCAAAAGCTGATCGAACTCCTTGCCGCGCGGGTCATATCCTGCAGGAGCGCCGGGAATTAAGCGATGCGAGAGATCACCACTGGCAATAACTGCAGTTTTTAATCCCCGTCTTTCTACAGCCTGGCGTAGTGCGCTTCCAAAACTATATAACTGTTCGTATGGCTGATAACTAAAAGCAATATGCAGGCCGGGGGCATCTAACCCCTCCTGCCGGAGGTAGTAAAGTGGCACTGTGGCGCCATGGTCCAGGTTGCCTTGGCCTAAAAATTTGCTGCTGCGATTATCAAGTATAACCGGGGGCACTTTCTTTTTTGTCGCTTCCTCAATTACCAGGTCAAGCAGCTTTAGATCTGTTTCTAAAGATATTTCAAGCCCCGGGCAACCAAACTGTCCAAAATTACCGGTCAGTCTCTGTGCGGCCTGGATTGAAGGGCCTTCGTAGGTAACCTGCCCATGTGGAGTGATAACAATTACCAGCCCTGGCTCTAAGCTTTTAATATACCTGCTTAGTTTTTTCAAGCCGCTGACCGTTTTCTCCACTTCAGCAATTCTGTTCCCGCCAACTTCTGGTATTATAATTGGTGGGTGAGGAGTTATTCCGATAATAGAAAGCATTACGTCCACCTGCCTTCAAACCGGAACCTGAAACGGTAAATCAGGTAATGCCGTTTTAGCTCCGGCATAATAGTCAACTTCTATATAAAGTATAACAAAATGCACTAATGAGAACAAACACTATGGGTGGCTCATGGACTGCCAAGATTAACTTGACATATTTATGCTTCTAGCCTAACCTATTTATAGGTTTAAGGCACTACATTCCCGGGAGAGATAAAAGATGAGCGCTGAGTATAGAGATACTGAAAAGTTTACATCGGCTATCCAGGCAATATTCCCAAAGTTAATGCATTACCTCAATGCTGAAGAAAACCGAGAGCTTACCGGGTTAGGAATAACACCCAGCCAAATTAATGCCTTATTAGTTCTATACCTGCATGATGATCTGACAATGGGCAGGCTTAGCTCTGAAATATATCTTGCCGAAAGTGCCGCTACCCGCCTGGTGAACCGCCTGGTGAACTTAAATCTCGTTAAGCGACGCGGCGATGAAAAAGACCGCCGTGTTGTCCGTGTAGCCCTAACCTCTTATGGCAGGGAACTGGCAAGGCTTGTATTTGAAAGGCGCTCCTTCCGTTTCAACAACCTGGCCCAGCATCTCAACGAATCAGAAAGAGAAAACTTAATCGTATCACTGCAAGCAGTAATGCGCGTTTTTGAAAAGCTGGAATTAACCGGCGCCACAAATAGCAACGCTAAAAAATAGCAACCCAGATCTCTTTGTATTTAACTGTATATCAAGAAAGTGAGGGCCCCTCTTGCCGTCGCAAAAAAAGGAGCCGATCAAAAAGGAATCGCTGCCAACAATTTTGCTCACGTTTCTTAAAGTGGGCGCTTTTACTTTTGGAGGAGGTTATGCTATCCTCCCTGTCATCCAGCAGGAAGTGGTAGAAAAGAAAAAATGGGTTTCCCACAGGGATTTTGCTGATATCCTGGTCATCACCCAGGGAATGCCAGGGCAACTGGCCTTAAACAGTGCCATTCAAATCGGGATCCGCCTGCGGGGCACTTTAGGGGGCATTATGGGGGCCCTCGGCGTAACTGCTCCTTCAGTGATTATAATTCTGGCCATTGCTGCCCTCTTTTACCCTCTTATTCGGGACAACGAATATATCCAGGCAGTTTTTTACGGTATCAGGCCCGCAGTAGTAGCCCTGATTGCCGCTGCTGCTTATAAAATGGGAAAAGAAATACTGCAAGGCTTAAGCGGTATTGTCCTTTGCGCCGCCCTTTTAATATTTGCAATACTAACCCAGGTACATCCCATACTGGTTCTGCTGCTGGGCGGTATAGTCGGGCTATTTCTTTACCAGGGGAGGTATAAATAGCGCTTGAGCATCCTGGTCTCACTCTACCTGTCATTTGTCAAAGTCGGCCTGTTTACGATTG
>SLQM01000198.1 GCA_007131435.1 Syntrophomonadaceae bacterium | reverse complement strand
TAGCATAATCGGCCATCCTTTCAAGATCGTTGACCATTTTAAAAAGGGTGGCCACACGGCGCAGGTCTTTGGCCATCGGCTGCTGTGTAGCTATGACCTCCAGGCATTTTTCCTCGATTTCATTTTCTAAATCATCAATTATGTCATCTGCATCAATGACCGCCCGGGCTAAATCCATATCCTGCTTTTTTAGCGATTCTATTGAACGGGCAATAGATTCTTCAACCAGGCTGCCCATATGCTGCAGCCTTTCCTGCAGGTGGCCCATTTTTTCTTCATATACTACTTTTCGTTCTGTATATTCCATACTAGACATCTATAGCACTCCTTTACGGCCCTTATCCAAAGCGCCCGGTAATATAGTCTTCAGTTCTTTGATCTTCCGGTTTCGTAAAAAGCTGAGAAGTTTTTCCCCATTCTACCATTTCACCCTGCAGGAAAAATCCTGTATTATCAGAAATTCGGGCTGCCTGCTGCATATTATGGGTTACAATTATAATCGTATAGTCTGTACACAGGTCGCGAATCAGGTCTTCAATACGCTGGGTCGCGATAGGGTCGATGGCAGAGGTCGGCTCGTCCATCAAGAGAATTCTCGGCTGCACTGCAAGGGCCCTGGCGATACAAAGTCTTTGCTGCTGGCCACCTGAGAGAGCAAGCGCCGGTTCATGAAGGCGATCTTTAACCTCATCCCACAGGGCAGCCCCTTTCAGGCTTTCCTCGACTATCTCGCTGAGCACCGCTTTATTCTTCTGTCCATCAATTCGCGGACCGTAAGCAATGTTATCAAAAATACTTTTCGGAAAAGGGTTGGGCTGCTGGAAAACCATTCCTACTTTTTTGCGTAACTTAACCACGTCAGTAGCCGGATCATATATATCCTCACCATGCACGGTTACCCTGCCTTCCAGCCTGGTCCCCGGGATAAGATCATTCATCCGGTTTAAAACCCTTAAAAAAGTAGACTTTCCGCAGCCTGAGGGGCCTATGAGCGCGGCAACCCCTTTTTCCTCAACCATGATGTCTACATTAAATAATGCCTGCTTCGAACCATAGAAAAAATTTAATCCCTCTACCTTAACTTCACTGTAGCCATTTTCCATATTCTCAGTTTGGCCTTCATCGAGATTATTTAAATAACCTACAGCTGTCTCATTTTCTCTTTTTATATTTCTAGTGTTTAATTTAACCATTTTACCAGGTTCTTTCAGCTGTGAACCTTATGTCACCCCTTTCTTAAAATAATCTTCATCATCAATTTCAACCAGCTGTTAAGCTTATATATGCCAGGTGCGAAATAAGTCCTGGTATCGCATTTGTCTCCATAAGTAGAAAGATTAATATTACAAACCTTTCGCCACCCTGTCCCTGTAGCGTTTGCGCAGTAAAACGGCAGCCAGGTTTAAAATACAGACCAGCAGCAGCAAGACCAGGGCTGTTCCATATGCAATCGGCCGTACCTGTGATATGGAATGATGCTGGGTAGCCATAATAAACAGGTGATAGGGCAGGGCCATAAACTGGCTTCGGATAGAATCCGGCAGGTGCGGAAGGAAGAAAGCTGCGCCCGTCGCCAGTATGGGGGCAGTTTCACCGGCTGCGCGGGCCAGGCCCAGTATAGTGCCTGTCAGGATCCCCGGTAAGGCCCTTGGCAGCACCACGGTACGCACAACCTGCCAGCGCGTGGCCCCCAGGGCAAAAGAACCTGCCCGGTAAGCACGGGGCACCGTGATCAATGCCTCTTCTGCTGCTGTGACTGTAACCGGCAGCGTTAATAAACCCAGTGTAAAACCGGCTGCAATAAGCGAAGGACCAAACCCAAAAAACTTGACAAACACAGCCATCCCAAAAAGCCCGAATACAATCGATGGGACCCCGGCCAGGTTG
The DNA here is from genome assembly GCA_007131435.1 of Syntrophomonadaceae bacterium. GTDB lineage: Bacteria > Bacillota > Dethiobacteria > DTU022 > DTU022 > SLQM01. The sequence continues at coordinate 1,588 of SLQM01000198.1, read as the reverse complement.
CGCAGGGACATTCTGACCAACCTTGTAAAGCGGCCCTGGACTGCGTATTCATTCAGGTAAATAGCTGCGCCAACCCCCAGCGGAACAGCAAAAGCGATAGTAATCAATGTTACGTAGAAGGTTCCGACTATTGCAGGGAAAATTCCCCCCTCGGTCATCCCGACCCGCGGAGGCTGGGAAAGAAACTCCCAGTTGATAACTCCGGCTCCCTTGGAAACGATATCAAAAACAATCACTCCCAAAATAAACAGCACCAGGACCAGGGTAAAACGCAATGCCCAGTATCCTGCCAATTCCATTTTACGCCATTCCCCGTGGGCTTTAGACGAGGGTTTTTCTATTACGAGGTCTGTTTTCATTACTTGTTCACCTCCGGATTACGGTGAATTAAAATATCTGCCAGTAAATTAACAAGAAAGGTGATTGCAAATAGCAGCAAGCCTGCCACGAAGAGAGCGTGAAAATGGATAGAATTAAAAACAACATCGCCAATGTCAATGGCAATGTTAGCGCTCAGCGTGCGGACAGAATCTAAAAATGATTCGGGCCAGGCGATCATGTTTCCTGTAACCATCAGCACCGTCATGGTTTCTCCAATTGCCCTCCCCATACCGAGCAGCGAAGCGGCTGTAATACCAGAAAATGCTGCCGGGACGGTAACTTTCCAGATCGTTTGCCAGCGGGTACCCCCTAAAGCCAGGGAAGCGTTTCGGTACTCTTTTGGCACTGCAGTAATCGCATCTTCAGCCAGGGTTATTATTGTCGGTAAAGCCATAATCCCAACCAGTATGGCACCGTTAAGGGCTGTTATCCCGCTGGGGATGTAAAAAATCCGGGATATTAGAGGCGCAATTACCACCAGGCCAAAAAAACCGAGAACAACCGATGGGATTCCAGCCAGAACTTCAACAATTGGTTTAAAGAGTTCCCTTTCCCAGGGGGCAGCAATTTCCGCAAGGTAAGCGGCAGCAGCCACACCAATCGGAACAGCAAAAACCAGGGCCCCCACGGTGACCATGAATGTACCATAAATCATGTTAAAGAGACTGTATGTAGGTTCCCCGTAAGCTCCCGGGTTCCACCTGCCGGGAGTTATGAAAGGGGCAAGTCCCATTTCTCTCAGGGCAGGCCAGCTGTTAGAAAGCAGGGTAAAGAGAATCCCGGCTAAAAAGAAAATAATAGCCAGGCCACAAATTAGAAAAATAATTTTCATCACTTTTTCGGATATGGAATGCAAAGGTATCCTCCTTCAACAAGCCGGCTGATAGCTGTTCAGGCCGGCTTTCATAAATTGCCCCTGCAGCCCACTGCAAAAGCAGTGAACTGCAGGGTTATGAGGGATTTCCTACTGTAATGCAGCCTTGTTGAACTCAACATCAGCTGCTGTAATCGGGTAGAACCCTTCCTGTAAAACAATAGCCTGGCCGGCATCACTTACTTCAAAGAGGAAGAAGTCAAGCAGCGCTCCTTCAGGCTTGCCGGCTACATACTGATAAAGTGGGCGGGTTAGCGGATAGTCGCCGCTTGTTACATTTTCAAGGACTGTAGGATCATAGGCCTGCGACCCTTCATCTGCTGCGACAGAAAG
>SLQM01000166.1 GCA_007131435.1 Syntrophomonadaceae bacterium | reverse complement strand
TGGGCATACCCGCCCTTCTGTTAATACTGGTCACCACCGTGGGTGCATCGATCGGTTCACCGGCTACTCCCGGGGTGGGAATAGTCATTTTGGCCATGGTGCTCAGCAGCGTCGGCATACCTGCCTCAGGTGTTGCACTGATTATTGGTGTAGACCGCATTCTTGACATGAGCAGAACAGCCGTTAACGTAACCGGCGACCTGACCGCCTGCCTGGTAATGGATCGCTGGGTCGGAGGAAAAAGAACGGCTGAAGAAGAGCGGCAGGAAGAGATGAAGCGTAGTGAAAAACGCGTCTGCGATGGCGAAGATGTAATCTGTGACGACTTAGAAGAATAAACAAGGTGATGGTAACCCGAAAGATCTTTTATGTTAAAACTGGCCTGCTAAAATCTTCTTGCGCAGTCCTGGTTCGAACTTTTCAATGGCGTAGCGCAGCATGGTGCGCGGCATCCTGCTGTGGTGCTTTTTCAGAAATTCAAGTTCGCAATCATGATCACGGTTGCCCACTTCGCGCAGCATCCAGCCCACAGCCTTATGAATCAGGTCGTGTGGGTGTTCCAGCAGTAGTGCAGCCAGCTTGAGGGTTTCATCAAATCTGCCCTGTTTAATGAAATAGGCTGTAGTGAGCACGGCAACCCTTTGCCGCCAGAGCTCTCCCGATTTGGCAAGTTCAAATAATAAAGCCGGATCTTCACCGTAGAGGTGGGGGCCAAGAATATAGGGGGCAGATGAATCAACAAGGTCCCAGTTATTGACGAAGTCAAGGTTGTTTAAATATAGCTTAACCAGCTCCTCGCGCTTTACGGCTGACTTCTCTTTCTCAAAGCGCAGGCGCATCATGAAAAGGGCAGTCAGGCGGCATTCGTGGCAGGGATCGCGCAGTAACTTTTCCAGTTCGGTGGAGTCAAGTTCTTTGTAGTGACGGCGCGCAATCTTGCGCTGCTCTGGAACGGTTACGCCGATAAAGATATCGTCTTCTCCGTATTCTCCCGGTCCGGTTTTAAAAAAGCGCATCAGGTCTTTTGCCTTACCGGGAACAACTGCTTTTTGCAAATCATTTTTTATCTCTTTTAGTGAGCCCATTATTTTTACTCCTTTGCGCATCAGGCAGGCTTCATAGTTAAGGGTGCTATTATTATAAAGGAGCAGGACCGGGTGTGTCGAATTATATTTCGGTATACAATGATATTTATCAATTTAAATATTTTCATTGTGTCCCGAAATTATCCCGAAATTATCCGGAGGCAATAAGATGATAAAAAAGGCGGTTAGCATAAGTCTTGGATCACGCAAGCGGGATAAAGGCGTTGATATTACATTACTTGGCCAGCAGGTTCGGCTTGAACGGATCGGCACAGATGGCGATGAAGAAGAAGCGACCCGTCTTTTTGCCACTCTTGACGGCAAGGTTGATGCCCTGGGGGTAGGAGGTATAGCTTTACATATCAACCTGCCCTGGAAATCATACCCCTTAAGAGCGGGCATTAAACTTGTTAAAGAAGTTAAAAATACGCCATATACTGACGGCACAGGGATCCAGACTGTTCTTGAAAGCAGGGTTATGCAATATGTGCTATCGAACCTTAAAGGAAAAATCCCTGTGAAAAAAGCTTTTCTTGTTGAAGGCATTTCTCGTTACGGGATGATAAATTCATTTTTTGATACTGGTTTTGATTGTGTCTTTGGAGACTTGATGTTCGCCCTGGGTATTCCTCTTGCTATAAAGTCCCGAAGAGGCGTTAACCGGGTTGCTAAAATGATTTTGCCGATCGTGGTTCATTTTCCGATCAGCATGCTTTATTCCACGGGCGAAAGTCAAGATGTTGTTGTTCCCAAATATATAAAATACTATAAAGAAGCTTACGTTATTGCCGGCGATTGGCTCTACATAAAAAAGCACCTGCCTGAAGATATGGAAGGGAAAATTATTGTGACTAACACCACAACAGAAGAAGATGTAGAGTTTATGCGTTCCCGCGGAATTGCCTATCTTGTTACCACCACCCCTGTTTTTGCCGGCAGATCATTCGGAACCAACGCTTTTGAGGCTGCCATAACTGCTGCAGCCGGACTGGGGCGCACTTTGACTTTCAGAGAGATTGACTCAATTATAGAAAAAGAAAAGATTAAACCGCAGATTCGAAAGCTATAATGTCCCTGAACCTAATAGTAAACAGGCTCAGAAAAAAGTATACCATGTGTCAAGACCTGGCCCTTATTTACTAAAGAAAGAAGGTTTTTGATAATGCCAACTAATAACGGTGATGATAAATAACCTTGATGAAGCCCTGGATCGCATTAAGACCAAGACCTGTCCTCCGAATGCCAGGCGCCTGGGTAAGAATACGCCCTGTGCCGAGGTCGATAATTGCCTTGATTGTAAATCACTGCAGAGAATGTGCAATGTTATGACTTACCCGGCTGCAAACAGTCTGGATGAGATGGCCAGGGGTGTGATGGCAATCCTGGAAGCAGAGGAAGTAAACCAGTTCCATGTTATCGGTTCTTCGCTGGGCGGTTATTTTGCCCAGTACCTGGTTGTAAACTACCCGGAACAGGTTCAGAGCGCCATATTTGCAAACACTTTTCCTCCCAATGATCTAATAGTTGAGCAAAATAAGGTTGTGGGGTTTCTTCTGCTTTATCTGCCGGAATGGCTGATCATGAATGTATTCAGCGGCAGCATCCGTGAAAGTGTCTATCCAAGCTCGGAGTATTCTGAGCTGGTGTTGGCATATGGCCTGGAACAGACGAATGGACGGATGAATAAAAGGCAGATACTCGGCAGGTTTTACTGTGTGGTTGATCCATTCAATGTTCCTGACCCGGATGCACTGGGCATTCCGGTAATGATCATTGAATCGGATAACAATGACCAGGTCTGCTTTCTAAATTTCGCCGGCTATTTCTTTCGTTGCTACTTTGTATTCGCATTTTGTGCAGCTGGCACTCCTTAAAGTTCCGTATATTTCCAGAACGTTTTTTGCGCCTGCTTCCTGGTGGAAACCGTCTACATTTTTTGTGATTATGGACTGATTACTTGTAGCAGTTGTTGGTAGCAAACTTCGATAAAGGGATGAGTGCATTTTTTCCTTTGAGCGTTAATCTATTATTATTATAGCATATTGGCTGGCCATGCAGCGATTTTGATAATGTTTTATAATGTAATTATTAAATTGTGCACAGTTGTTATCTGGGCTCAAGCATCGACAGAAGGCTTGTATTGCTCCATATAATGGACATTTTTAATCAGGAGGATTTTATGGACAAGAAAAAGTTGAAGAGCGCCTTACAGCTTGGCACAAAAGCATGGCAGGGGGCAGCAATTTCCGTATTGGTCTGCACTACTGTATTGTATATAGCAATTTTTATTGGTGGAGGAGTACACAGTTTTTTTAATGGGTTAATAAATCTCGGCTTCGCAGTTTTACTTGGTGTTTTATCTCTACTACTTGGCTCTTTAATCGTAAATA
>SLQM01000131.1 GCA_007131435.1 Syntrophomonadaceae bacterium | reverse complement strand
CCTTATGATAGGCATTGGCTTCAAAATCTGGAGCTTTTTGGCCTACTGTAACAGACATAAACAGATACCTCCCCTTGAAAATTTGTTACCTGTTTATATATTCTGTTTAACAATAATGACTCCTGCTATTATTATAATTTTTAATGAATATTTATTAATAATACCCTTCCATTTCACTGCCATTCATCTGCCCCAGGGAAGCGCTAAATAGTATCATTACTCCTCGGCAGCCCCGGTTTTTACTCAAGCTCTTTCTGCTTTTCAGCCAAATCTTTTAAGGTTACTTTCTGCAGTTCATCAACTATAACCCGGTGCAGGTTGGCCCAGATATTCTTGGTGACACATTTAGCTGCCCTGCCACAAACATTGTCATTTTCAACACAATCCACCGGGGCCAGTGAGCCTTCCACGGCATAGACAATATCATAAAGCGTTATCTCTTCCATAGGCTTGTTAAGAGTATAGCCGCCGCGGCTTCCTTTCTGGGTTTTTACATAGCCTCTGACCCGCAGCGGGTGCATCAACTGTTCAAGATACTTGATTGATATATCCTGACTGTCAGCAATATCTTTTAATTTAACCGGGTCCCGGCCAGACCTGACTGCAAGTTCAGTCATTGCCCGGGCAGCATATCGTGCCTTAGTAGATAAACGCATCTTTTTCCCTCCTCAATTATCACTGCTTAAGCTGCTGCTTTTAATTCAACCCCACCGCTTATTAGATAAAAATAAGCTTTTAATAGAGCAGAAATGTGAATTTGTCTTCATCTGCAGATGAATAATCGATCCTCCGCAAAGAAGACTATTCAATGAGCAGAAAAGCAAATCCAGAAAAAGACCAGCAACTGTTTTGTTTTTTCACTTTCTGCCTCTCCTAGTCAGAGAGAATACACCTTGCATTTAGAACACACCTTACATTCAGAACCTGCTTGATGACGATCTTTATAGCTCTGCTTTTTTCAGGCGCAGTGAGTTTAAAACCACGTTCAGCGAACTAAGCGCCATGGCGCCGGCACCGATAATCGGGTGCAGCAGGCCCATGAAAGCCACGGGAATTGCAACAGCGTTATAGAACCAGGCCCAGAAATAGTTCTGGCGGATCTTCTGGAAAGTAGCTTTAGATAACCTAACTGCCGAAACAACAGACTGCAGGTCGCCCCGCACCAGGGTGATGTCTGAAGCCTCAATAGCAACGTCGGTTCCCGTACCGATGGCAATCCCCACGTTGGCCTGTTTCAGGGCGGGGGCATCATTGATCCCGTCACCAACCATGGCCACCAGGCCGTATTCGTCCTGCAGCCTGTGGACCTCTTCCACCTTGCCTTCCGGAAGCACCTCCGCTACAACCCTGCCGATCCCGATCTGGGCGGCAATAGCCTCAGCCGTAACCAGGTTATCGCCGGTGATCATGGCCGTCTTCATGCCCATCTTCTCCAGCTCGGCTACAGCCTGCACCGCTTCATCCTTGATTGTGTCCGCTACGGCCACAACCCCGGCCAGCTCACCTTCCACGGCAATCAGGATCGCCGTTTTCCCCTCGCCTTCCAGCTTTTCAATCTGGCTTAAAGCGCCGTCCAGCTGAATATCTTTCGAATTCATCAGGCGCTTACTGCCGGCCAGCACTGCTTTCCCTTTAACTTTTCCTTCCACGCCCTGGCCGGTAATCGAATTGAACTCGCTCACTTCTGCCAGTTTGAGCCCCATCTGGTCTGCCTTTTCTACCAGGGCAGCCCCCAGCGGATGCTCTGATACCGCTTCAATTCCTGCCGCAAAACCGATTAAATCATGTTCGCCATATCCGTTTAAAGTAACAATATCGGTCACCTTCGGCTTGCCCCGGGTAAGCGTCCCCGTCTTATCAAAAGCTACCAGGCCGACATCCTTCATGGTCTGGATCGCCTCGCCGCTCCTGATTAAAATTCCCCTTTCGGCCCCTATCCCGCTGCCGACCATCAGCGCTGTCGGCGTGGCCAGTCCCAGGGCACAGGGGCATGAGATAACCAGCACTGCCGTGGCCGCCATGAAGGCCAGCGTCAGGCCCGGTGCTGCCAGGTTGGCCCAGGGGGGGCTAACCGCTTCTACCACAGATCGGTGAAATTCAGGGAAAACCAACCAGGAAATGAAAGAACCGAGGGCAATCAGTAAAACTGCCGGCACAAAATAGCCCGTTACCCGGTCGGCAAATTCCTGGATCGGCACCTTCGAGCCCTGGGCCTCTTCAACCAGCCTGATCACCTGGGCCAGGAAAGTATCCTTACCCACCTTGGTCGCTCTTACCTGCAGGGCGCCCTGCCCATTGATCGTGGCCCCGATAACTTCATCATTTTCCCTCTTCTCCACCGGCATCGATTCACCGGTGGCCATCGATTCATCAACACTGCTGCTACCGCTCACGACCACCCCGTCGGTGGGAATCTTTTCTCCCGGCCGCACCAGCATGACCTGGCCAGGCTGCAGCTCGTCAACGGGAATCTCCATCTCTTCCCCGTTTTCTATCACCCTCGCGGTTTTAGCCTCCATGGCCAAAAGTTTCTTGATTGCCTGAGATGCCCGCCCCTTGGCTTTAGTCTCCAGGAAGCGGCCCACCAGGTGCAGGGCCATGATGCTGGCCGCCATCTCGACAAAAGTGGTCAGCGGAAACCAGAATTTAAGAAAACTTAAGAGGTAAGGCAGGGCGGAGCCCAGCGTTACCAGGGTATCCATGTTCGCACTGCCCCGTTTCAGGGCGCGCAGGGTGCCCAGGTGCGTTTCCTTACCGGCAATAAAAATCGCCGGGAAAGCCAGAATTACGCTGATCGTGAAGTAGCCCGGGATGGGGAAAACAAACATATTGATCATCATTAAAACCATGATTATACCGGCAAAGAAGGCCGCAATCCACATCCGGCGGGCAGCCTTTTCAACTGCAGGTTCTGCAGTTTCAGCCCTTTCTTTGGTTTCAGAGCTTACGCCTTTTTCCTTACTTTCCCCGGCAGCCTCCTGCACTCCCGCTTTCTCTTTGCCAACACTATAACCGGCGCTTACCACCAGCTCTTCCAGCTTCCCGCGGCTGGTTTTCGAACGGTCAAATTTCAGCGTTGCTTTCTCTGTGGCCAGGTTAACATTTGCGCTCAGCACACCCGGTTCGTTTTTAAAAGTAGCCTCCAGCCCGCGCGCGCAGGCCGCACAGTGCATCCCTTCAATTTTCAGGGACAAATCAACCAGATCATCCTCTTGATCAACAACTTCACCCCGGTAACCGGCATCAATTACCCTCTGCAGAATTCCTTCCCTGCTGATTACTTCCGGGTCATACTGCAGGTAAGCTTTCTCGGCGGCAAAGTTAACCGCTGCACTCTCAATACCATCTGTCTCCTGCAGCCCTTTTTCAAGTCCCAGGGCGCAGGAAGCACAGCTCATATCATCAATTTTTAGTGTTATCTTTTTCATCTTCTTCACTCCAACCTAAGCGCTTTCACTACTATTTCAATAGAATATATGCTATTAACAGTTTAACTAATAGCCTG
>SLQM01000143.1 GCA_007131435.1 Syntrophomonadaceae bacterium | reverse complement strand
GGGAAGATACCCTGCGTTGTTTACGATGCAGTCGATCCGTCCCCAGGTTTCGACAGTATAATCGATGAGCTCTTTGACGTGGATATGCTCCGAGACGTCGCAAAAGAAGAACGAGCAAGTACCGGGGCCCTGATCGGTGATCCTTGCCGCACATGCTTCGCCGGTCTGCCGATCCCTGGCGCCTGCCACTACGGTTGCCCCGGCTCGACAAAAGGCTTCACAACACCCCGCTCCGATTCCTTTGTTGCCACCGGTGACGATTACTACCTTGCCGTTGAATTCACCGCAAACGGGTACCATACCGTCCTCCTGTTAACCTGTCGCGCTTCATCGCCTGTCATCTGATATCGACGCATAGTGCTCTTGTCTTCCTTTGACACCTGCTTCGAATCGATAAACGCCTCCCCCGACATTTGCGGCATCATAGTCGTATCCGGAAGGTGCCAGCGTTGATTTCCAGTTCTCACCAGCTGATGTGAGAAAGATGTCGGTCAGTGAATCTCCGCCGAACGCCAACGATGTAACCTGCCTGACCGGCACCGCTATTCTACTGTGGAGCCTGCCGTCAGGGTCGTACCTCGCTACACTTGCTCCGAAGCACTGGGCGCTCCATACAAAGCCTTCAGAATCAACCGTCAGCCCATCGGGGACTCCCTCGGATTCGGGGACGGTCACAAATACTTCTCTGTTGCTTGCGGTCCCTTTGCCCGGATCATATCGGTAACGATAGATTGTGCGGGCGATGGTGTCCGTGTAGTAGAGAACGCTGTCATCCGTTGAAAACCCCAGACCGTTGGATAGGTGTATACCTTCATCAAGAACGGATATGACGCCGTTACTGTCGAGCGAGAGCAGTCTGCCGGTTTGATAGTTGCTGGTGTCGCCGATGAAGTGATTTGTCCCGAACAGAAATCTTCCTTTGGCGTCAGCAATCCCGTCGTTGATTCTCAAGACTTCGTCATCATACTCGCCGGCAATGCAGCGAAAGCCTTCATCTTCACTCCAGTAGTAAAGGCCGTCCAGACAGCCACATAGCAATCCTCCCTTCTCTGTGAACGCGAAGCAGCTGACAGACCGCCCCGAGAGTCTCGCAACCACACTGTTCTCTGCCGGGTTATGGCTGTAGACCGTTCTCCTCACGACATCCGTCCACCAGAGTTCGCGTGTCTTCCAGTGCCACAAGGGGTTCTCACCGAGCAAGTAGTTCTTGTCTGATACGATCTGTACATCAGCCATCTGAAGCCTCGCATCCTCGACTACAGAATGACGGGGACCGGCTCCCAGGATAGCAGATCATCGAACGGATAGACGGGGCGCGGTAAACGCTTCCACTCCAGCCCGGCAAGGTTTGCCTGCGAAGCGCCGGGGGTATCGAGCCGGATAAGAGATCCTCTCAACGAGTCGAAGTACTGGAAATTGCTGCCGGTCTTGCAGACAACCATTCCGGCGTCCGCCATATCGAGACCAAGGTGCGTGTAGAGCAGGGGCATATTGATCGCATGATTCCTCTTCTCGAGTATCACCAGAAAGACATTCTTGATCTGCATGAGTACAGTCCTGCCCAGCGTTATGATTCCCCAGCCCTGGTGAGTCGCACACCGCAGGCCGCACGATATGGCCCGTATCGTTCCGTGGAGCTTCGCAGGAGTGCTGAAAGGGTCGTAGACCGCACCTACGGTGAGTACCGCTGTTCCGATGCCCTTTCGGGTGGCCTCTTCAACCGCGGCGGCGTCCACAATCGGCACGTAAGCCGGGCACGGGATGTCCTGCCGTATCAGTTCTTTCAGAATACACGTGCTGTCCCCGGTACTGCCACCGTAGACAGCGTCGCCGGTATCGGACAGCACAACGAGTCCCCCGGATTGACGGGCGGCTTTGCGTATCCCCTTCTCTATCGAGAGCCGTTCAGATACCCAGAAAGCCTCCCGTAAAGACCAGGCTTCTTTGGCCAGTGAAACGACGATGCTGCTTGCCAGCTCCGGATTGTCATCGGTGAAGGCGACTACCGCCCAGCCGCCTTCGACGACGTCTACCCAGGGCTGCATCGGGAACAGTGAAACGGAAAGTACCTCGGGGTTTTTCTCGAGTTCTCGCGCATGGTCAAACCACTGCTTCATCGGGCCACCTGACGTGAGAAACTGGTCCTGCGGTGCGATCATGGGAATCTTCACAAAGCACTTGACGGGCCGGACTCCGGCAGTCAACACGCGCAGCAGTGAACGGGCCGCTTTCCGACCGGTGTGGTAGCAGTCGTGAGGCTGGGTTTCGTGAGCATCGACAATATCGGCAAAACGCACGATTTGTTCGGTGACCACGGCATGGTGATCCAAAGCCACGGCGACAGGCGTATCACGGCCAACACTTTTTCGAGCCGCTCGCAATAGATAGCCGCTGACGTCATCGATACTCCGGGATACGGTGGCTCCATGAAGCGCGAAGAGCAGCGCGTCTATCGGCAGGGATCCGCCAAGCCTCTCTACCAGCTGATTCTCGAAATAGTACAGCGTCTCGTCGGAGAGTTTGCCATTGGCCACGCATTCGGCCCACAATACCGGTACGACTTCAACTTCCTGCTGCTGAGTGTAGAAATCCAGTATTCCGCTGAGAGTGTCCCTGTCGGGAAGGCGCTCCAGAAGCTGTTCACCGAAAAGCAGGGTGTGATTCTCGAAATCGGCCAGCGTCGATGGTATGGGATTGAAGGTGTTGGTTTCCTGGCTGAACCCTGCAATAGCTATTCTCATAGGGAACCCTCCCAAGGGATGACTCTAGATCATGGCCTGATTCCGCATATGTCCCAATACCTTCAGGCAGGCACGAGCGATATCACTCATATCATCCTGGCTGTAGACCGGCAATATGGCGATCTTTGCATATCGCTGTACCAACTGTTCGGTGGCTTCGAATTCGTCCGGGCTGTACCCCCTGCTGTCTTCCAGACAGGCTCTTACCACATCGATTCTGTCCATCGTCTTGCAGTACGATGTAGGGCCGTAAACGATCCCTTCGGCCTCCAGCGCGTGCGCGAAGAAACCGACGTTGTCACCTGTCAACAGATCGAAAGACAGCAGAATCCCTGAATCGTCTTCCGGTGGAACCGCTCTGAATCTCAGATCCGGAAACGCCTCGGCAATCGAATGGCGCAGGTACCGCCAGTTCTCTTTCACGGTTTTCAGCATCTCCGGCAACTTTCTGAGTTGAGCCAGGGCGACCGCAGCCGTCAATTCGTTCATTCTCCATTGCATCCCGCAGAAAGGCCGCGTGATGACCGGTGACTCCAGTCGTTGGCAGAACGCCTCACGCAGTAATCCGAGGTCGTGAAAGCGCACCGCCCGCTCATACAATTCCTGGTCGTCGGTAGCCAGCACACCGCCGTCTCCGGAGGTGATCATTTTGTGGCTCTGCAGGCTGAAGCACACCACGTCACTATCGGCCTCCGGCCTGCTGTGGTGATCGCGTCTGATCCAGGTCTGCGCCGAATCCTCCAGAACCTGAATGCCCCTTCGTT
>SLQM01000039.1 GCA_007131435.1 Syntrophomonadaceae bacterium | reverse complement strand
AAGCGCTGTATAGAAATTTGCTCCAAGCATTACTACGGGCGGTTGCATAACGGCACTGATTAACTCCTTCTGTGCTTTTATAATGCAACTTTATAGTTTTAAACTAGATTTTGCAACTGTTTCTGCTCTCTACTTCTCGATTTGTCCGTTATGATATAATTTACTATGATCTTTATTAATGATAGTTGCAAATTTCAGTATTTGGTATTGGAGTTGACGCAGTGGCTAAGAAGAAACTGGCAGTTATTTTTGGTGGGCAGTCGGGGGAACATATTGTATCACTAAGATCTGCTGCCTCAGTCATGGAAGCTGTCGATAAAGAACAATACGACGTTATTCCTGTTGGTATTACCAGGCAGGGAGCGTGGATAACAGGCCCGGATGCCTGGCTTTCGCTGTGGGAACAGAGAAAACAGGCAGAGGCCAGCCTGGCAACAATCCTAACCGATCCAACATGGCCGGGTTTGCTGATCCAGGATTCAAGCTCACCTAACGAATGGCTGTACCAGCCGATCGACATTGTTTTTCCTGTCCTGCACGGGACGTATGGGGAAGACGGCACAATCCAGGGTCTCCTGGAAATGGCAGGCTTGCCCTACGTAGGTTCAGGGGTATTAGCATCTAGCACAGGGATGGATAAAGTTGTGATGAAGGGGCTATTTGATAAAAAAGGTTTGCTCCAGGCCCCATACCTCTATTTCCACCGCAACCAGTGGTCAGCTAATAGTAGAAAATGGTCCGGGCGTATTGGCCTTGAACTCGGTTATCCCTGCTTTGTAAAGCCGGCCAATCTTGGTTCAAGCGTTGGAATCACCATGGTGAAAAAGGATCATGAACTGCCTGCTGCTGTAGAAGAAGCCCTGCTATACGATGATAAAGTAATCGTGGAGCAGCTCATCAGGGGGCGGGAAATCGAATGTTCTGTCATGGGAGACCTGGAGGCTGAAGCTTCACTGCCCGGAGAAATTATTCCCTGCAATGAATTTTATGATTACAATGCCAAATACATAGATGATCGCAGCGAACTGATCATTCCCGTTGAGCTCGGCGCAGAAATGGAAAGAAAGGTTAAAGAGTTAGCAGTCGAGGCTTTCCAGGCAATTGAAGCCAGCGGGCTGGCCCGGGTCGATTTTTTTCTTGACACGGAAAAGAACCTGCTCTATATCAACGAGATTAATACGCTGCCCGGTTTCACAAGCATCAGTATGTTCCCCAAGCTTTGGATGGCAAGCGGAATCAGTTACAGTGATCTAATTAAACGCCTGTTAGAACTGGCCGAACAGCGGTTCAGGCGCCGCAAAAACCTGATGATTGCGCCGCCGGAATAATTAATGCCGAGGTGATCAACGATAGCAGAAAAACAGAAATCACTGCTTGAACTGATTGAGGGCAGCTCCAGCGAGGCAAGCCCCCCTTTAGGTTCCAGCGAAAGGCTGTTGCAGCTGCAGAAAGAGGCAGCATACTGTTCTCTCTGCGAGCTTAGAAAGACCTGCAGCCAGGTTGTATTTGGCGAAGGAAACCTTTCCGCCCGCTTGATGCTGGTAGGTGAAGGACCGGGAGCAGATGAAGACCGCCTTGGCCGGCCTTTCGTTGGCAGGGCCGGGCAGCTTCTGAACCGCATCCTTGAAGCGGCGTCAATCAAACGTGAAGATGTATACATTACAAATGTTGTTAAATGCCGCCCGCCCTCTAACAGGCTGCCTTTCCAGCCTGAAGTGGATGCCTGCTATCCTTACCTGCAATCTCAGATTGAACTTATAGATCCTGAAGTTATACTTTGTTTAGGAGCCCTGGCCACCAGAACTTTATATGATAAAAGCGCTGCAATTACCAGGGTGCGCGGGCAGTGGAAAGAAAAAGATGGCAGGCGTATGTTAGCCACTTTTCACCCTGCTGCCCTGCTGCGGGACCCTTCAAAAAAGAAACCGGCCTGGGAGGATTTTAAAAAAGTGATGGCGGTTTACCACAATAATAATGATAAGGGGAAAGCTGATGAGTAACGAACTGGTTTTGGTTGTTGATGATGAGAAAACGCTGGTGAAGGCTTTATCTTTTAACCTGGAAAAAGAAGGGTTTCGGGTTGAACAGGCATACGATGGTGAAGAAGCCTTGCAAAAGGTGTTTGATCTGAAGCCTGATATAGTTGTGCTCGATTTGATGCTGCCTGAAGTTGACGGGTTTGAGGTCTGCCGGAGGATCAGGAAAAAACTGGACGTTCCGATTATTATGCTCACTGCCCGCAGTGAAGATATTGATAAGGTGCTGGGGCTTGAACTGGGAGCAGATGATTACCTGACCAAGCCTTTTAATTCGCGGGAACTTGTTGCCAGGATAAAAGCTATCATGAGGCGAAGCACGGTAAGAGAAGGGGAAGCGAAAAAGGTTATTCAAATAGGCAGCTTGCAGGTTGATCTGCTGCAGCACAGGGCCAGGATAGACGGTCGGGACATCAGTCTTACCTCCAAGGAATTTGCCCTGCTTAGCTACCTGGCGGCAAATGCCGGAAATGTTTACTCAAGGGAACAGCTGCTTGAACAGGTCTGGGGTTATGACTACTACGGCGATGTTAGAACTGTTGACGTTCACATTCGCCATCTGCGAGAGAAAATAGAAAAAAACCCCGGCAACCCTGAATATATTATTACTGTATGGGGCACCGGTTATAAAGTCAGGGAGGATAATGAATGACGCGTTTCTACAGTATCCGCTTTCGCCTTACGGCAACATTTATTGCTATTATCCTCGCCGTGATGATCATCATTAGCTTTTTTCTCTATACTACCCTGGAACGTTATTACATTAATAACTTTGCCGACACCCTGGAGCGCTCCGGGTTTCTCGCTGCTGAATTCGTGGCAGGGCACCTGCGGGGTCAGGTAGATTCGGTACGCCTGAGTGCGCTGGCAGAAAACATGAGCCGCCAGTCGCAGGCCAGGGTAATTTTTCTTGACCAGCAGGGAATGGTTGTTGGAGATTCTATGCGGGTTGGCGGACTATTAAACCAGACCCTTGATAACCCGGAAGTAGCCGCCGCCCTGAACGGTTCGGTTAGCAGCAGTACAGGTTTTAGCGAAAGGGTTCAGCAGCCGGTAATGCAGATAGCTGTACCGGTTCAGGATGGAGATGGCAATATCTTAGGGGTAGTTTTTCTTTCAGCATCCCTGGAAGAAGTGGAGCGCATTTTAAATGATATCCGCCGCTTTCTTTTCCTGGCAACGGTCCTGGCCATGGGCATTGTAGGGGGAGGCTCAATAGCCCTGGCCCGCCGTTTTACAGGGCCCCTGGAAAAAGTAACAGCAGCAGCCAGGAAAATGGCAGAGGGCAAGCTTGACCAGCACATTGAAATATCTTCCGGAGACGAAATCGGGCGACTTGCCAACCAGTTTAATATTATGGCCAAGCGCCTTAACTATTACACCAGCAACCTGAAAAAATTTGCGGCCGATGTAGCACACGAGGTTAGAACACCCTTAACCACCATGGGCCTCTTGACAAAAGCCCTGAAGGAACATGAGATGGAACAGGAACAGCAGAAAGACTTTATCAACGACTTGGACAATGAACTTGAACGCCTTACAGCCCTGGTAAATGATTTGCTTGAGCTGTCCAAACTAGAAAAGAATGAAATCGAGCTGGAAGAAATAGAAATGAATCATTTTTTAAGAGACATGCTAGGGGAATACCAGTATCGCTTCATTCATGCCGGCCTGGAACTGCTTGATGAAATTACAACTGAAACTTGTCTGGTTAATGCCGCACCTCTGCAGATGCGCCAGGTGGTCAGCAATCTTCTGGACAACGCCCTAAACTATACTCCATCCGGTGGAACGATAAAAGTTGTCTTGCAGCGGGAAGAAGAGGAAGCGGTAACAATAGTTGAAGATACCGGGTGTGGAATACCGGAGGAAGATTTAAATTATATATTCGAACGTTTTTTCAGGGTAGACAGGGCCAGGTCCCGTGAAGGCGGGGGGACGGGCCTGGGATTGGCCATTGTCAGTGAAATTATTGCAAAGCACGGTGGCAGGGTCTGGGTTGAAAGCGAGGAAGGTGTGGGAAGCAAGTTTTATTTTGCCCTACCCCTGGCAGAAAGCCAGGATGTTATGAAATCATAATTACTTTTAATCATTACTTAAAGTATTATCATTTCAATATGGTAAAATAGTCTCACTCTGGCTCACAAGCCCGGAGGTGTTTATTTGAATAGGATACAACCTTTTTATTATATAGTAGCTCTGTCCGGCATTTTTATCCTGGTCGGGCTGATTCTTTTTGTTATGCAAATCTTTTCAACAGCAGAAAGCACTGCTGTTCCTGTTGATCCCCAGACTAACGGCCAGGCAGACGCAATTTACGACCTCTGGTTTTCAAGCTCCGAGGTTTACGATATAACTATTGATCATGCTTTAACCGGAATCCTGTTCAGTAATGATAACAACTCTGTCACCCTGCTTGATCGTGAACGCAGGTTGCGCTGGGACAAGCTATTTGCCACAGCCCCGGTTCAAGCCAAGATATCATCCTGTGGAAATTATGCAGTTATCGGGACCGCAGGAGGTCGCGTTTATTTTTCTACTACCGATCAGGAATCCTGGTGGGATCATGAAGGGAACCCGGTTGAAAAAATAGTTGTTTCTCCCAGCGCTAACTGGATAGTTGTTGCCAGGGCAAGGACAGATCAGCTCATGCAATACCTTGATCTTTTTAACAAAGAAGGGGAATTGATGTGGAGCCTTGAAACGGGCCCGATTGAGAACCTCTACCTGACCAGTGAATATTTAGAGCAGGCCAACATTTATTACACCACTGTCCAGGATGAAGTACCGCATATTCATGCTGTCAACATTAAAGGTGAGGATCTTTGGACTTTTGAAGGACAAATCCTGGCTGCGGTATCAAAACATGGCAGCCGTCTCGCAGCTATCGAAAGCAACAGGATAGTTGTATATGATTCCCTTGGCTATGCTTTATGGTCAACAACCCTGCCCTTTGAAGCTACAAACGTGCTTTTTAACCCGCAAAATTACAACAGGTTATTAGTTTATGGGCCCCGTGAAGGGGCAGGTGAAAACCTCTATCATTTTGATCTCGCCGAGGATCTGCTTTGGATGTATCGCATTCCAGATGACTCGCTCTTTACCTTTACCCCTGATGGGCAATATGTTATTGCCTCTTCCTGGCGCCACTTTAAAGAGGACTATACCCAGATGATCCTGCTTGATCGAGAAGGGAAAGAGGTTAACAGCTGGGAAGTGGCCATGCGGGTTGAACACCTGCTTTCATCAGGCCATCCACATTTATTCGTGGTTTGTGGTGAAGATGGCTATATAGATCTGGTTGATATTAACCCCTTGCTGGCCGAAGGTAGTAACGATAATGGATCGCCAGAACTTAGTATATTATACAATCCTGTATCAACGGGTATCAGGCCTAATGAAACGATGCTGAGGCTCTATTTTGCTGATGAAAACGCCAACTTGATCCCTGTGACCCGCTCTGTCAGTTTTACAGATGAGCCTCTGTATGCTGCCCTTGATGAACTGATTCGCGGGCCGGCACGCGGAAGTTCCCTCTACAGGACAATACCGAACAGGGATATCTACAAAGATCTGCAATTCAACCCCGGTGATGGTTCGCTTATTGTTTATCTTGATCCGGGGCTGTTTCGTTCCAATGGGATAGGCCAGAGCGATGCAGCATTTAGCTCCCTTTTATTAACGATCAGCGCTTTTGAAGAAGTAAAGGAAATATATTTATACCTGGAAGGCGAACTGATTGAAAAATTTGGAGAAACGGATATTGCCGGGCAGCCCGTTTACCCGTTTCGCTATACCAACCCGGTTTACAGGCCTGTAGCAAGCGGTGATCGCTACTACCTGCAGATCAGGGAGGGTGCAGCTGAAGGTTTAGATGATAATGAGCTTGCCGACCTGGTGGAAATAGCCCTGCAGGGTTGCAGGGCCCTGCCGTTTGTTCCGTCGGATTTACGGTTAATAAAGCTGGAACTGTTGCCGGAAGTAGCCTGGATTGACTTGAACAGCTCTCTCAGGGCTGTATTTCCGGAAGATCCGACAGAAAAGGAAAGGCTGCAGGCTGCGCTGGTCTTGGATGCAATATTTACCACTGTTTTTGCGAATAGCAATGTCCAGCGGGCCGAAATATCTATTGATGGCAGAAGCTGGTCCACCCCTGCAGGCTATCCCGCTTCAAGCCGCTTCTATCGTCAACCATATTATATAAATCCCGAGTAGGCGCTCATTTTACAATTAACAAAAATTTGTCATTCTGCCTCCAATAGACTAAAATAAGTAAAAAACCAAGGAGATAGTTAATGCAAAAATTAAAGGAAGAAATTGGAGAGCTGCTCGCTCCTCTTGTCTCACTTGAACCAGAAGAAATTATCTCTCTGCTGGAAGTTCCCCCGGACACAAAATTTGGCGATCTTGCCTTTCCCTGCTTTGCTCTTGCAAAAAAAAGAAAACAGGCTCCGCCTTTAATTGCGCAAGAGCTTACTGAAGAGCTATCAAGGGAAAAGGGAACTTACTGGGAAAAAGTATCGCCGAAAGGCCCGTATCTTAATTTTTTTGTAGCGCCGGCTGCATTTGGGTGTGAAGTGTTGCAGCAGGTTTATGAACGAAGCAGCAAATACGGGCACACTAACCTTGGAATGGGCCGCAATGTGCCTGTTGACTATTCCTCACCGAATATAGCCAAGCCTTTCGGCATCGGGCATATCCGCTCGACGGTTATCGGCCACTCGCTATATTTAATCTACAGGGCATTAGGTTACAACAGTATCGGAGTAAACCACCTTGGAGACTGGGGAACCCAGTTCGGCAAGTTGATTGTAGCATACAAACGCTGGGGCACTGAAAGTGAACTTGAAAATGATCCTGTGAACTATCTTTACAGGCTATATGTAGACTTTCACAAAAAAGTTGAAGACGAACCGGAACTTGATGATGAAGCGCGGTCATGGTTTCTTAAGCTTGAACAGGGAGACGAAGAAGCCGTTGCATACTGGGATCGTTTTAAAAAATTAAGCCTGGAGAACTATGAACAAGTTTATAACCTGCTGGGAATAGAGTTTGAGTATTACCATGGTGAAAGCCATTATAACGAGATGCTCGAAGGGGTTATAGAGCTGGTCCGGGAAAAGGGGATCGCCAGGGAAAGTGAAGGAGCCCTGATTGTGGACCTGGAGCCATATGGCCTTCCACCGGTTATGCTGCGTAAAAAAGATGGAGCCACCCTTTACATTACCCGCGACCTGGCTGCCGCCATCTACCGGTATAAAACTTTTGATTTTGCCCGTTCACTCTATGTCGTCGGCGCCGAGCAGACGCTTCACTTCCAGCAGCTTTTTAAGGTGTTGGAGCTCCTTGGTTTTAAATGGGCCAGGGACTGCGTCCATGTTCCTTTCGGCCTGATCAGGTTCAAAGATGGAAAAATGTCAACCAGGGCCGGCAAAATAGTTTTACTGGAAGAAGTTCTGCAGCGCTCAATCAATATGGCCCGCGACATTATTGATGAAAAAAATCCTGACCTTGAAGATAAGGAAGGGGCGGCCAGGGCCGTTGGTTTAGGCGCTGTTCGTTTTGGCGATTTAAGTAACGATAGGGTCAAAAACATTGAATTTGACTGGGATAAAGCCCTTGATTTTTCGGGAGAAACAGCAGCTTACATTCAATACGCCCATGCTCGCATCTGCAGTATCCTGCGCAAGGCAGGCAGCGATAAAAGAGTATGGGATGAAAAGGCAGCGTCCCTGCTCTCAGAAGATGAAGAAGTAGTGCTTTTTAAAACCCTCGCACTGCTGCCAGAAAAAATTATTGCAGCGGCCGAAACCTATAAACCCTCTATACTGGCCCGCTACCTGATTGATGTGGCCCGGGATTTTAACCGTTTTTACCATAGCTGTCCTGTCCTGGGCAGTGAGGGAGAGCTGCAGCGCGGGCGTTTACTTTTGATTGACGCTACCAGGCAGGTTATTGCTAACGGGCTCGAACTGCTCGGTATTGAAGCCCCCGAAGAAATGTAATAAGCACAGCTTTTATGATGGAGGTTGCTGTTAATGCTAGATCTTAAATTTGTCCGTGAAAATACTGACATTGTTCGCCAGGCTATGAAGCTTAAGAATGAAGCAGGAGATTTAGATGGCCTGCTAGACCTTGACCAAAATAGGCGCAACCTGTTAAAGGAAGTTGAAGAGCTCAAGCAGATCCGCAACAGGGTTTCGAAAGAAATCGGCCAGGCCGGGGCTGAAAGCGAAGAATCTCAGCGGAAAAAAGATGAAATGCGAGAAGTTTCTGCCAGGATTAAAGATTTTGATGAGAAGCTGCGAACCGTTGACGCTGATATGGAAGCAATTCTACTCAGCCTGCCGAATATTCCTGACGAAATAGTTCCGCAGGGTCAAACGGAAGAAGATAATGTTGAAGTGCGCTCCTGGGGAGAAAAGCCTGATTTTGGTTTTGAACCACTGGCTCACTGGGAAATTGGCGAAAAACTGGGTATCCTGGATTTTCCGCGGGCCGGCAAAATAACGGGGAGCCGCTTTGCGGTTTACATGGGAGCAGGAGCCAGGCTGGAGAGGGCGCTTTTCTCCTTTATGCTTGATCTGCATACAAACGAGCATGGCTACTGTGAAGTATTTCCTCCTTTCCTTGTCAACGCCGCCAGTATGACTGGAACGGGACAGCTGCCGAAGTTTGCCGAAGATGCTTTTAAGGTTGAGGGGTCAGATTATTACCTTGTACCTACAGCAGAGGTGCCCGTAACAAACCTGCATCGCGATGAAATTTTAGAAGCCGACCAGCTGCCTATCAACTATGCTGCCTATACGGCCTGTTTCCGGGCCGAGGCAGGGGCACACGGCCGGGATACGCGCGGATTAATTCGCCAGCACCAGTTTAACAAGGTCGAACTGGTTAAGTTTGTGCGTCCGGAAGAGTCAATGGATGAGTTGGAGAAATTAACTGCAGATGCAGAAAAAGTGCTGCAGCTTTTGGGTCTGCCTTACAGGGTAATGCTGATGTGTACCGGAGATCTTGGTTTTGCGCCGGCTAAGAAATACGATCTGGAAGTATGGCTGCCGGCAGCGGATACTTACCGCGAGATATCCTCTTGCAGTAATTTTACCGACTTCCAGGCCCGTAGGGCCGGTATTCGTTATCGTCCGGAGCAGGGGAAGAAAACCCAGTTTGTTCACACTTTGAACGGTTCTGGTGTAGCCGTGGGCCGTACCGTGGCCGCCATCCTGGAGAATTACCAGCAGGAAGATGGCAGTGTTGTCGTTCCCAAAGTACTCAGGCCTTATTTTAACGGGAAAGAGCTGATCAGCAAGGCTTAAACGATTATGCTCTTGTAAATGGATAATTTTCTGAAACAGAATATGACTTAGGCAGCAGGTTTGTAGTATAATATAGTTTGAAAACCTCTTAGAATGTTGCAGCAATTTAAGTTATTAACTTGGGAGGGTTTATCAATTGTTAAAAAATAATATTTGCCGATTTGGAATAATACTTTTTATAGGGGCTATCATCTCCATGGTGCTCCCGGCTTCAGCTTTACTGGCCCAGGAATTGCCTCCGCTAATTGTTCTTGATGAATTAGAAAATGATGATCCTGCTAACCTTATTGGTGGCCGATTTTTGGAAGTAATTAAATTCATGGAACTTTTCAGTTATGAAGGCATTGTTGAGCATGAGCATGAATATAGCTTCTGGGGCGGAGGCAGCAATTTCTATGGACGCGGTACAGGAACTTTGTCAGGCATGCAGACAGCCCTTGAGAAGGAGTCCATTCTGGGCAGAACTTTTAGCAGCGCAAAAAGCTATTTCGTATATACTTACCCGGGCCTGGCCAGGGCAGAAAGCATGGGCGCTGTTAGCAGCTTTAGCATCCGCAACAGGCATTCAGGCACCCTGGGGGTGAGGCCCGATGCCGGTGAAAACGCCACCATAAAAAGCAATATTGATTACAGCCGGGGTCAGGATGGAGAGTATTTCAGGGCCGGAAATTCTGTCAGCAATACTGATGGCACTACCAGGATCAATACTGAAGCCGGTGGTTCTACTACCACGGCAGAAGTTGAAGGTACAGTTTTATATCACGAGGTTGTCCAGGTCGATAAAGGCGGTCCAAAAACCGGCTGGTGGGATACTGATTAAAGGATTGAGCAGCTAGGATGAACAGCAAATAATTGACCTGTAGCTAATAAATAACCGCACCATAAATGCGAGGAAGTGCGCTTTTTCTGAAAATATATTAAATGATTGCGGGCATTTATTCTGTTTTTATATTTACTTCATGGTGAAAAGAGGGGTCTGGGTCTTTACCTATTTTCCACCATTCTATTTTCTCCAATTTATGCTCATAAATAATGCCATACTTTGTGTTTAGCTGTTTTATTATTTGGCTGTATCTAGCTGCCAGATCCTCCTTTTCTTCGTTGGTTGCAGCTTTATACTCTTCTTCGATTTTTCTCAATGCTTCTTTTGCCCTATCGATTTCTCTTTGCTCTGAGATGTTTAATTCACCGTTGGCAGGATCTTTGTTTTCTTCAAGGGAGCTTTGTTCTTTTACTGGAGCTGTTTGCTCAGAAGGGCTGTTGGTTTCGGAATTCGATTCAGGCTCTATTATCTCATCACTAAAATCATCGGATTCACCTTCGTTATGATCAGTCTCTATCTCAATTCTTTCAATGCGTAAATGTTCCAAAAGCAGCCACCGGGGTAAATTATTGGTTGAAAAGATTAGTTCTTTTTCTTCTGGTTTATTCTCTTGCAGATCAAATATTGCACAACTACTTAATAGGGCAACCAGTATGATTAATATTAATATAAAGATCAAATTTATTTTATTCTTCAAGCTTCCAGCCTCCCAACCCATGCTTGTATTTGTGATTGTGAGTCACTTAGATTATACCACCTTTACCAGTGTGGCAAAAAATCTGGACTAATTGTTTTTCGGTAGTAATTCGGATCAGTACATTAAAGCGATAGCCAGAGATAATGATTTAAGAAGCTGTAATGTCTGAATTTTTAAATATTAATAGCAGGAATTATTAAAATAGAGTAGAAGTAATATTTTAGAGTAAACAGATTTATTCAACTGATACCTGCCTTAATTCACTATGAGATGGAGCACTCCACACAGTTGTGAGAATTTGAGCCGTCTTTTTATTTGGGAATTATCATAAAAGCAAGCGAATGCTGAGTTTAAGCCTGCCATTCCACTTACTGGCGGTATAGTATGTGCCAAAGTCAGAGCGGACCTGGTTAAATTGCTTGATTCAATTGACAGGCATTATTGCCAGGCAGAATAAGTAGCTGAATTTATGTAGTTGGGGCTTGGATCAAAAATATTACTATAAGTGATTCATTTTCGACATTAAAATAGTATAATAAATAAAATCAAATATTACTTGGAGGAGTAGTTAAGATGAAAATTTTAGTTTGTATAGACGGTTCGGAACAAAGCAGGAAAGTGATGGAGGAAGCGGTTCAAATTGCGGCAGGGTGTCAGATAAATGATTTTGCTGTGATCAATGTTTATGAGCCAATGCCTTATCCAACGACTCCCTCATGGGGTGGCATAAGCTATACTAGAACTGATGAAGATAATGCATATATGCTGAAGCTGCAGGAAAAGGAAAAAGAGGAGATACAACAGTATTTACAGCAAGCAGTGGAGTTTTTTGAAGAAAAGGGTTTAAAAGCTCGGGCACTCTTGAAAGAAGGTCATCCCGCTCATACCATTGTTTCCACTGCAGGTGAAGAAGGAACAGATATGATCGTTATCGGCAGCAGGGGGCTAGGCGGTTTGAAAAAAGCATTCCTTGGTAGCGTAAGCAGTGCGGTAATCCAGGAAGTCGATAATTGTACTGTTGCTGTAGTTAAGTAAAGAGTGAATTAGTAAGTATTGCATTAAACAAAGATGCTCTGCGAAAATGACATTTAAAGATGTTTATAATGCAAGGCCGGTTAAAAAGCCTTTTAGAGGATTAAAAAAATCATTCATCATTTAACAGAGCTTGGGCACAGTTTTAATACTGTGCCCAATTGAATATATATAAAAAGAGGGGGTCAACTTATTTTAATTATAAAGTCTGATGGTTACAGGAATATTACAGGCAGGTTATTTTTGAATTACATGGGATATCTAGGTGGATTAATAAGTGCTGGTTCTTATGAGCATTGATAAACATCTTCGGTCTTGTAATAATAGTATCTTTTTACCAGGAAAGGTAATTAACAAAATGAAAACAGGTAGGCTGATTATATTTTCTGTTCTTATTACTCTATTTCTATTAGCGGGATGTTCTAATCAGAGATGTGAAGAGATCTCATTTTTTGCTACTGTATTAGAGAATAACCAGTCCAACTTGCTGGTAGAGCCTGCTGAAGGTTCAGCTGAATTAAGCAGTGCAGACAGAATCGTGGTTTATTTAGAGGATGCAATGATAACTGATGCACAAGGAAACAAAGTAGATGTTATTGCAATAGAAATTGGGAGCCAGGTAAAGATAATATATGATGGTATTATTGCTGAAAGCTATCCGGCACAGATAAGATCTTATAGAGTTCAAATAGTTGAATAAGCTACGATCAGACCCTGTCCCGGTATGATGGAAACTAAGCTTGGCAAATGGCATTCAGGTTCGTGGGCGGGAGTCAAATCGTTAGTAAAAGTCTTATGGGAAAAGGATAACAAAAAACTCTGCCCAGGTTTTGTATTGCCCCCAGACAAGCGGGAAAATGAAATGATTGCAGATAAAATCAGAGCAGATTGCAGATCATTAGGGAATTAGCATAAACGTGAGCGGTATGTTGGATAAGTATTTAGTTGATATCCCATGGGGGTTATTAAAATGATATCCCAGAAGTTATACATAAAAAAAGGCTAACCAGAGGTAAACATATCCGGTTAACCTTTTATTTTTGTTGTGATATTTTTTTATTTCTTAAATGCAACTTCATAATGCTTTGATTCGACAGGATGTCCTGTAATTTTTTCTACTTCCTTGAATACTGTTTTGGCTGCTGGCAGAGAAGATTCTACTTTTTCTTTAGAATCCCATAAAGTTATTGTCAATAAATTTTCTTTCTTCTCATCAACTAGTACATAAACACCTTTCATTTCTTGTAGTCCTTCATCGCTTATGTTTTCGAGGAGTTCTAAAACCTGTTTCACGTGGTTCCCTGGGATATTGCTAACTCTTGCATACATCATTTGTCTCCTCCTTTCATATATCTTACAATATTGTAACCTTT
>SLQM01000152.1 GCA_007131435.1 Syntrophomonadaceae bacterium | reverse complement strand
TTTCTGATTCAGCTCAGCAGGATCTCCGGGAACCTTAACAGCAAATTCTTTAAACACTGGGCCCGGGAAAACTACCTCGAAACCTTTAATGGCGGATATTTTATCACGCGTATAAGCAGTCTTCTGCAGGCATTGTTCGGCAACCTCCCTCAATCCTTTCGGACCCATTGCCGCCATGTAAACTGTGGCGCCTAAAGCCACGAGAGCTTCGTTGGAACAGATGTTTGAAGCTGCTTTTTCGCGCCTGATATGCTGTTCCCTGGTCTGGAGAGTCAATACAAAACCGCGGTTATCTTCACTGTCTACAGTTTCCCCGGCAATACGCCCGGGAAGCTGGCGCACAAACTTACTACGTGCCGCCATAATCCCAAGCACAGGGCCGCCAAAAGATGCCGGAACGCCCAGGCACTGGCCTTCACCTACTACAATATCGGCGCCGTAATCGGCGGGAGACTTAAGCAGGGCCAGAGACAGGGGATCAGCTGAGACAACAAAAACTGCTTTATGGTTGTGAATCAAATCGGCAACATTATCCATATCTTCAACTAAACCGAAAAAGTTAGGCTGCTGAAGGATTACAGATGCCACATCGTCTCCAAGCATTTTCTCCAACTCAGACAAATCTGTATGTCCATCTTTAACCGGTATCTCTTCCAGTTCCAGCCCCCTGCTGTTAAAATAGTTGCGGAGCACGTCCCGGTAAAAAGGGCTGACCGATTTAGATACCAGGGCCTTGGAACGCCTGGTTGCGCCGCAACCCATTACCGCTCCCTCTGCAACAGCAGTTCCACCATCGTACATTGAAGCATTGGCAACATCCATCCCGGTTAACTGGCAGATCATGGTCTGGTATTCAAAGATAGCCTGCAGGATTCCCTGGCTGATTTCAGGCTGGTAAGGGGTATAGCCTGTATAGAATTCACTGCGGCCGGTTACATGTTTTACAATTGAGGGTATAAAGTGATCGTAAATCCCTGCACCCATGAAGGAAACGCAGTTATGAAAGTGCTTGTTTTTAGCTGCCAGCGAATTAAGGTGTTTTAAAACCTCTGACTCTGACATTGGCGGTGGAAGCTCCAGCTCCCGCTGCAGGCGCACCTCTGCCGGTATATCACTGAATAGATCTTCGACAGATTTAACGCCTATTTCAGCAAGCATTTCACTGCGATCTTCATCGGTCAGGGGAAGGTAATGTTTACCACCCATAGGCTATTTTTCATCCTCCTCTACAACGAATTTTTCATATGCCGGCTTATCCATTAAATCATTCATCTGGCCTTCATCTTTAATTTCAACCTTGTAAACCCAACCTTCACCGTAAGGATCGGAGTTGATAACTTCAGGCTGATCAAGCAGTTCTTCATTAATCTCGGTTACAGTTCCATCAACCGGAGCATAAAGATCTGCAACTGCTTTAACAGACTCAATAACTGCAGACCCTTTTCCTGCTTCTACTTGCGTCCCCACATCAGGAAGTTCAACAAATACTATTTCACCCAGCTTATCCTGGGCGTAGTCGCTTAAACCGACCACGGCAATATCGCCTTCCTGGCGGGCCCACTCGTGCTTTTTAGTGTATTTAACACCATCAATAATATTGTACTTCATTATTTTTTCCTCCTATAAAATGGTAGTTTGGTAACTTTCGCCCTGTAAGAGCGGGTGCGAATCATTAAATCAACTTCGCTTGTTTTTTTCATAACTTCGGGATCAAGAAAAGCCATGGCAATAAACTTTTCCAGGGTCGGTGCAAAGGAGCCGCTGCTGACCCAGCCAATTTCCCTACCTTCATGGTGCACAGGGTAGCCTTCCCGGGGCACTCCGCGTTCCAACATCTCAAGCCCGAAAAGCATCCTGTCCATGCCAACTTCTTTTTGCTTTTTCAGCGCTTCCCTGCCATTGAAATCAACCTCTTTGTCAAGTGATACAAACCGGTCAAGGCGGGCCTGCAGTGGAGTAAGCTCTCTTGAAAGCTCATGGCCATATAGCGGCATCGATGCTTCAAGACGCAAAACATCGCGGGCTCCCAACCCGGCCGGGTTTAGTTCGTGTTTACGACCTGCTTCCCATAACGCATCCCAGAGCTTGGAAGCGCCAGCGTTTTTGCAATACACTTCAAAGCCATCTTCACCGGTGTATCCAGTCCTTGATACTATGCACTTTACACCGGCAACCTCTACTTCCGGCAGGAAGTGATAACTCTTCATCTCCGCCAGCGGTGCAGCGGTCAACTGCTGCATAATATCAAGGCTATTCGGTCCCTGCAACGCAACCTGGGCATATTCAGGCGAAAGGTTCACCAGCCTGACATCGCCAAAAAGGTTTTCCTGGAACCAGTCAAAATCTTTATCTGTGTTGGCTGCATTTACTACCAGTAAAAAACTATCAACGTTTATACGGTAAACCAGGATATCATCGACAACACCACCGTCAGGGTAACATACAGGACTATACCTGATGGCATTATCTTTTAAGTCCGAAATATCATTCACCAGTATTTTTTGCAGGTATGCTTCAGCGTCTCTGCCTTCTACAGTAATTTCTCCCATGTGTGAAACATCAAAAATTGTTGCTCTTTTACGGGTATCATGAACTTCTTCAACCAGCCCTTTTGCGTATTGCACAGGTAATAGCCAGCCGCTGTAATCAACAATTTTTCCTTCCAATGCCAGGTGTTTTTCGTAGAATGGTGTTTTTCTTGCTTTATTCATTTTCAACCATCCTCCTTTCTTCTTATTATTGAGCAGTAAAACAAAAAGGACAGAGCAAGCCCTGCGGCTTTTTCTCTGTCCCTGATACCTGAGAGATTGCTCTCTTAAAATTCTAAGAGGCTTTCCCCGTCGGTGCCCCGCGAAAAGCGGGCGCTCTCCAGAGGTGCATCCCCCAATGGTACTACTGCCTGAGAGTTTCCCAGCCGCCCGCCAGGCGGATGGTTGCTCCTTCGGCGTCCGTTAAACGGAACTCTCCCACAGGGTTCATTCGCAATATTCACTTGTGATTTTTTTCTCTTCAACAAAAAGTTCTGAATTCCTTCTTGTTCGTTAAAAAAATTGCAACTTTTTTTATTTGTTAACAGGTATAAACTGAAATTTGCTTAAAATAAGATCAAAACCACTTTGGTAATCTATAATTTTTAAATTACTTTTTCCCTGCCGTATTACAGGCTCTCGTTCCTTTAGGCACCACACAAATGAAATCAAACTGCTCCCCTGGACAGACGAAATGATGCTGTTCGCCAGGAGCAACCAGGACAGCGCTTCCCGGCAATAACTGAACTTCTCCCGTCTCACTTTTAAAAATACCTTTTCCCTTAATTACAAAAACCTGGTGCTCCCATTGATGGCTGTGCCACTCTGTCGCTATATGGCCTGTTAAAGAAAAATAGCGCATTTCAAAATTTGGGGCTCCTTCCGGTTCGCCCAGCAGCCATCGAACTGTAGCCTTGCCCTTGCCTTTCAACTCTGGAGGAGTAATATCAACCTCTTCGGCCTTGTTAAGATCAGTTAAATACATTGCTCTACCTCCTTAGACGGGGTTTATTTAAATTCTCGTTTTATGAACTCATCTAAGCTGCCTGGTGAACGGCCTAACAACATTTCCAAAACTTTATTATTGCCCACAAGTCCGTAATTTGCATAGTATTCAAACATGGAAGATAAAGTTTCCAGCTGGTATGTATCCATATCCAGT
Source organism: Syntrophomonadaceae bacterium (assembly GCA_007131435.1). Lineage (GTDB taxonomy): Bacteria > Bacillota > Dethiobacteria > DTU022 > DTU022 > SLQM01. Next base: position 9,599 of record SLQM01000152.1, on the reverse strand, counting down.
TCTTTTGCCTGAAGCCTCCACTGGGTCAGCGGTGCTTCCTCAACGCGAATCTCTTTGTTCAGGCGTTTGCCAATACAAGATGCTATCTCTTCCTGGGTCAATGGATCTGTTCCTACAATCTCATATGTTGCATTATCATGACCGGATCCAGTTAAAACAGTCGCCACTGCTTCACCAAGATCCTCCAAATCTAAAAGGCTCATTCGGGTTTGGGGAGGATAAGGAACACGGTATACCCCCTCATTTATGATTACATCCTTGAAAGCCAATATGTTCTGCATATAAGGAGCCGGCTGCAAAATAGTAAAACTAAGCCCTGATTCAAAAAGGGCTTCTTCAACTTTTAATTTCTGCCAGTGGTGGGGCATTTTAGCAGTTTGCGGGTGAAGAACCGAATGAAAAACGAACTTTTCAACTTTTTTTTCCCGGGATGTTGAAATAATCAGCTGGCCAATTAATTCTTCTGCAGGATGCATGTTCGGGCAGATATGGTATACAGAACTAACCCCTGTCAAAGCTTCTTTTAAAACCTCCTGAGAAGACATGTCACCTGTAACAGCATCAGCAATGCCATAATTCATCAATAGCTCTGCCTGCTCCCCGTTACGAACCAGGGCTCGAATTTTAGCATTTTTCTTCTGAAGCGCCTTTAAAACTGCCTGGCCTGTTTTACCGGCTGCTCCTGTAACCAGGATCATTTAACAACCTCCCTGCCATATTGCTGTATTCAAATTTTGGCGAAATTCGTGCTTTTATCTTACTATAAGCAGCAATTATTCTCAAATGGTTTTAACCTTTTGGAAACTCTGATATAATCAATTTAAATAAATGAACTTCACAATTGATTTAGAAAGCTCAAGGTAAAAGAGCTTAAGGTTTCCACATTAGTAGCGGAAGCTTTTTTTCCGTACAAATTAAACGGGGGTGTTTGCTGTGCAATTGGACAAAGTTGTTGTTGGGATTCCCCGGGAAATAATGCCCGGCGAAAAAAGAGTTGCCGCTATTCCTGATACTGTAGGTAAGATGGTTTCATCGGGAGCCCGCGTTCTGGTTCAGTCAGGAGCCGGAAAAGGGGCTTATATTGATGATGAAATGTACAGGGAAAAAGGCGCTGAAATAATAGCTGATGCAAAGAGCGTCTATGACGAAGCAAATATTATCCTTAAGGTAAAAGAACCCAGGATGAATGAAGAAACAGGCCTGCACGAAGCTGAGATGTTTCGGGAAAACTGCATCCTGATCAGTTTTCTTCATCCCGCTCACTCGGTTAACCATGAAGGCCTGAGAATAATGGCCAAAAGGGGCATCACCAGCTTTACCCTCGATGGTATCCCAAGAATATCAAGAGCCCAGCAGATGGACTCCCTCACTTCCATGAGCACAGTTGCCGGCTATAAGGCTGTAATATTTGCGGCAAATCATCTCGGCAGATTTATCCCGATGATGCCCACATCATTTGGAATCATTAACCCTGCGCAATTCCTGGTTGTAGGTACGGGAGTGGCAGGGCTGCAGTCTATTGCTACAGCGAAGCGATTGGGGGCCAAGGTGAAAACTCTTGATATCCGGCCTGAAGCAAATGAACAAGCCCGCAGCCTGGGTGCTGAAAACATTGCGTTTGATGTTCCTGAAGAGCTGGCCATTGGTGAAGGCGGTTATGCCAAAAGGCTGCCCGAAGAATGGTTCGCCCGTGAAAGAGAAGCGCTTTTACCACATGTGGAACAGAGCGATGCTGTTATACTGACTGCCCTGATACCGGGAGAAGTTGCTCCTAAATTGATAGATGAGAACATGGTTAAAAAAATGAAAAAGGGCTCTGTAATTGTAGATATTGCCGTGGACCAGGGCGGTAACTGCACATTAACCCGGTGTGGAGAGGAGTTTGTATTTGAAGGTATCACCATCAGCGGTATTATGAATGTCCCGGCAACGTTGCCCGTAGATGCTACAAACATGTTCGCCCAGAGCACTTACAACTTCTTTGCCTATATAATAAAAGATGGTTCGGTCAATACCGACAGTACGGATGAAATAGTTCATTCAACCATGGTCACCCATGGGGGACAGATAGTCCATCGTGGAACCCTTTTAGCCATGGAAATGGAATGATTTTTTAATAAAAATCTACGGATAAGACATGAGATAAGGAGTTGAGCCACCAATGCTGCCTGCATTACTTGTAATTCTTGTAGCCGCTGTACTTTTAGGCTACCGCGCCATTTCTGCTGTACCATCCCTTCTTCACACACCCTTGATGTCCGGGATGAACGCCCTTTCCGGCATCACTGTAATTGGAGCCATTGCCGTTTTCATCACTTCACCCCAGGGCGGCAGTGGTTGGGCTGCAGCTGCCCTTGTCCTGGCAATGATCAATGTTGCAGGCGGTTTCTGGGTAACCGAACGTATGCTGAAAATGTTCAAGGGCAAGAAGCGCGGAAGCGAGGTGCAGGATATACCATGGCAGTAACTATCGTCCTCGCTGTTATAATTATTACCGGTTTCATAACCGGCATTCGCCTAATGCAGTCACCGCAAACCGCGTTGTGGGGTAACAGGCTGGGAGCGCTATCAATGGTTGTAGCAATTGCCTATACTTTTATCGCTACAGGCCATGGCACTCCCAATGCGGCTATAATTTTTATTGTAATCGGCGGCATGATCGGTTTAATCCTGGGGCAATCAGTGAAGATGATCCATATGCCTCAAACCGTGGCCCTGCTGAACGGCCTTGGTGGGGCCGCATCTGCACTTGTAGTCTGGGCCGCTCTGTTAGCTTATGCCGGGGAAGGTTCAGCAATGCTGTTCTGGGGCACCTCAGGATTGGCTATGGGTGTTGGTGCCCTTACTTTCAGCGGTAGTATTATTGCCGTATTAAAACTGCAGGGGCTTGCATTTCAAAAACCGGTCCAACTAAAAGGCCACGGCCACCTGCTGCGCATTACCATATTACTCGCAGCCCTGCTTATTATAATTAACCTGGGCCTCCTGGGTCAGTATTACTGGATTTTACTGCCCATAGCCGCCTTACTTGCCCTCCTCGGTGGGCTGTTCATGACTTTGCGAATCGGGGGGGCAGATATGCCCATCGTCATTTCCCTGCTTAACTCATTCTCCGGTGTTGCCGCAGCAATAGCCGGACTGGCCGTAGAAAACCTGATTCTTACCGGAACAGGAGCCCTGGTGGGAGTGGCAGGGTTAATTCTAACCCGCATTATGTGCCGCGCCATGAACCGCAGTCTGATTTCCGTACTTGCCGGCTTCACTCCCGGCGTTCACGAGACCTCTCCCCATGCAGAAGCCGGCGGTGATAGAAGCACAGAAGAATTGAAAATACCTGAAGAACCGGTGATTGATGAGCGGGAAAAACCTGGAGAAGAGACGACTGAAGAAATAACTGAAACAGGTGAAGAAGATAAAAAACACTTTACCGAAGATGACCTGCCGCAACTGATGAAAAGTGCAGAAAGGGTTATAATTGTTCCCGGTTACGGCATGGCCGTAGCCCAGGCCCAGTCTGCCGTGGGTCAGCTGGCTGGAGCTTTTGAAAGCCAGGGGAAAGAGGTTAAGTTTGCCATCCATCCCGTTGCCGGAAGGATGCCAGGCCACATGAACGTACTGCTGGCAGAAGCGGGGATCGACTACGAAAAACTTATGGATATGGATGCCATTAACCCTCAGTTCGAACACGCTGACCTGGTAATAGCCGTCGGAGCCTGTGATGTTATAAACCCTGCCGCCAATGCTGCAGAAGGAACGCCCATATCCGGGATGCCTATTTTGAATGCCGAAAATGCAAAAAACGTGATAATTTGCAACCTCGATGAAAAACCGGGCTATTCCGGTGTTGACAATATTCTTTACGAACAGTCACATGTGATAACAATATGGGGGAACGCAGCTGAAACAATCCCCGAATTAACAAAAATGCTTAACAGTAATAGTTAATAATCATTTTGCCAGGGCCTGGTCAATATCATCAATTAAATCCTTGATATTTTCCAGGCCCGCGCTGATCCTCACCAGGCCTTCGTCCATCCAGTTTTCCCTGATTTCTTTTTTCTGTATCTCTGACAGGTAAGCTGCCTGGTCAATATACATATCAGTGGGATAATAAAAGACCAGGCTGTGAGGATGACCCAGCGATGTTGCATAGGTTAATACTTTTAACCGCTGAACCATTTTAATTGCCGCTGACAGTTCATCTTTTAAACTGAAGGTAAGGATCCCCCCGAAACCGCTCATCTGCCCTGTGGCAAGCTGGTGATGTGGATGACTTTTAAGGCCCGGGTAAAATACTCTTTTCACCGCCGGGTGGCTCACAAGGAACTCTGCAAGGGCCAGGGCATTGGCACAATGTTTTTCCATCCGCAGCGGCAGGGTAACAAGACCGCGGGCAATCAGCCAGGCATTAAAGGGGCTGGCAGCAGGGCCAAGGTGCACAAGCATACTTTTACGCAGGTCCTTTATAATTTCCTTGCTGCCAAGCACAACTCCTCCAAGGGTATCACCATGGCCGTTTATGAACTTGGTCAGGCTGTGGATGCCCAGGTCTGCGCCAAGGGCAAGCGGTTTCTGCAATAGCGGCGTTGCATAAGTTGAATCTACAACCAGCCGGGCTCCTGCATTTTTAGCCAGTTTCGCCACGCCCTGGATATCTGCAATTCGCAGTATTGGGTTAGCAGGTGTTTCAAGGTAGATCATCTTCGTATTATCCTTCAGGGCATTTTCAACCTGTTTTAGGCTGCTTGTATCAACCATGGTTACTGAAATACCAAATTGCGCCAGGTATTCCCCGAATAGTTCCTGCGACCCAATATAGCAGACATCCTGCGCGACCAGGTGGTCGCCTGCCTTTAGCAGGCCAAGAATAGCTGATGAAACAGCAGCCATGCCGGTTGAGGTAACCAGCGCCGACTCGGCCCCTTCCAGGGCTGCCAGTTTATCTTCCAGGGACCTGAGGGTGGGATTGCTCCACCTTGAATAAGCATGAGGCGGTTGATCAGATTCCAGCAAAAGGGCATCAAAAAGCTCCGGTCCAAATTCCGGCAATTTAAATGATGCGCTCATATGAACCGGCCTGACGAGAGAAGCAGGCCCTTCTTCAGGTCCTGAGCCGGCATGCACGGCAAGAGTTTCATAATGCCACTTTTCTTTATCCATCATTTTACCCCTTTCAATCATTCAGCTGTCTTTTTTTCAGCAGTCAGCTCTTCGCATAACCCCTGGTGCTTTTCACGGGTAATGGGATAGCGCCAGGCAAATATAATCGCAATTATTAGCAGCACTGCAGGAACCGGCCCCATAAAAAGGCGAATAGCCTGGATTACTTCTGCAGGTTGAACCGGCAGCGGATCAGCTGCAGACGGGTTAATATAGTTAGCCAGGGCCAAAGCCTGGCCCATTGACCAGATCGCCACACCGGCAGCCAGTTTCTGGAAAAAAGAGGCAAAGGCATAATATGAGCCTTCCCTCCGCTGCCCTGTTTGAAGCTGGTCAAACTCGATTACATCAGGTATCATCGACCAGGGAAGAACATAAGCACAGGCAATACCGGCCCCGGCTAAAGCGGCCAGGATATAAGCCAGTGTGATTTGATCCGGGCCAAGGCCGGAAATAGCCATTAAAATTAATAACCAGCTGAATGAACCAATGATAAATGCCCTGCTTTTATCCAGTTTTTTTGCGGTCCAGACCCAGAGTGGGACAAATAAAAGTGCTGAAAACTGGGCTACAAGTACGAAATATGTTGCCTGCTCAGGTACCCTTAAATAATAATTAGCAAAATAAACCAGGGCAGCGGCAATAATGCTGGCCGTTGTCCAACTCATGGCATAAAGGCCGATTACACGCCAAAAAGGTTTGTTTGAAAGGGTTGCGTTAATAGAATCTTTGAAACCCAGGGTTGAAGTTATTGTTTCTAATAGCATATTCCTGGTTAGCCGAACCACGATTAGCGGAGGAATAATTACCAGCAACCCCATACCGATTCCGACAACCATGAATAAGGTTGCCACATCAGCAAATACTTCTTGCAGCAGCGTAATCACAATAATCGCGCCGAGTGATCCGCTGATTGAATAGGCCATCAGGTAACCATTTATTGATATTCTTTCATCGTAATCACTGGTTAGCTCAGGAACCATGGAATAGTAACCGATCCTGACGAATGTAAAAGCGCTGTTGAAAACAATAAAAGTAAGTGTATAGTAAACTGTCAAGCCAAGGGGATTAAAAGCAGGAACCTGCCACATGAGGGCAAAGCCTATTCCCAGGGGTATTGCTCCGAATAAAAGAACCGTTCTTCGTCTGCCCCAGCGGGAATTGATCCGGTCTGAAACAATACCAAACCAGGGGTCGTTTACAGCATCCCAAATTCTGCCGATCATAACAGCCCATGCTGCATAATCAGGCCTCAACCCCGCGACATCTGTCATGAAGTATAGTTGGAAAAACATCAGGATCGCCATTGGAACACTAACTGACAGATCGCCGCAGCTAAAAAGCATTTTCCATCCAGCAGAGAAACGGTCCCGTTCGGCGAGAGGTTTACTGTTCATCGAATACCTCCATTTACCTTTATCTTAGATAAGCATTCATCAAGAGCTGCAAAAACTGAAGACGTGTTCTGTCACACTGCTGGTATTGTAACGTAAATATGTGACGAATCTGCTGTTAAAGTTTACTGAAGTCCTGGTTTTCCTCCTGCTCGTAATTGTAAAAATCATCAAGTTCACGAGCTTTAACAGCTGCATGGTAATTATTCAAATCTTTTTCAACTTGGGGATCAAGTTCAACAGGTTGATGGGCGGCAAGGATCTCTCTGACCCTTTCACGGGCCCTATCCAATGCAGTTTTAGAACCTTCTTTCAACCACGTTGAATAAGGCTCCCTGGGGAAAAGGCCCGGGATATAATGTTCATTTCTAAAATGCCTGACAGTATGCTCCTCAGCCAGGTAGTGGCCGGAAAAACCCACCTCTTTTATTAGATTAACAGATAAAGTATCGGTTATAACCTCAATCCCCCTGGCAATCCGCAGCGCCGCTCCACACCAATCATCATCAAGCATCATTAACGGCTCGCTTTCAAGCATTGTGCTGTCCAGGGTGCCGCCGCAGGTTATATAATTTACTCCCGCAAGGGCGGCCTGCATCAGGTTGGCTGAACGCTCAAGCCCAGCCTGGATATCTTCTACCTTAGCATCCGTAGAAGCACCTACGCTGCGGATAGGAAGCATATATCGCCTTGCCAGCTGGGCAGATGCGGCAGAAATCATGCCGGTTTCAACAGCGCCCAGGGCTACCGTACCAAGACGCATATTGGCAATAGTAGAAACAGTGCCATATAAGACCGGCGTACCGGGGCGATACAACTGGGCCAGGACAATATGCGCCAGGATGGCCGCGTTTTCCTGGACAAGCAAACCGGCCAGCGTTGCAGGGGCAGTTGCTCCTGAAATGGCTTCCGGAGACATCGCTACAGGTTGACCGTAATCTGCACAGATCAGCATTCCTTCAAGCTGTTCTTTATTCATCTGCAGGGGGCTGACAACAGAACAAATGCCAAAAAAGCGGGGGCTCTTTCTTAGCTCTTCCTTACCACCAACCGCCAGTGCCATCATGCGCATCATGTCAAGAGTTGGCAGGAAACCGTAACAACCCATGCCAAAAGGCTTACGGCTGTTGCGAGCCCAGGCCCGGATTGCTTCGGTGTGAATTGTAGTCATCGGTATGTCATTGGGCCAAACATCCATCTGCATGCTGTTAATATATTTACAGGCGTCAACTAACTTGATATGCCTGATTAAATCATCAAGGGTAGTTGGCCTGTATTCGCCATTTTCTGTGTCAAGTATCGAGGTTGGCGTTCCAAGGCCTGCAAAATTTATATAATCCCTGCCTATGTGCAGGCAAAATTGCGGATCCAAGCCATAAAGATTAATTAAGTCAGGAGCATGTTCAAGCGCCCAGAGAACTATATTTTCAGGTATTTTAACACTTTTTTCAATATCATCAACCTGGCAGCCTGCCTCAAGAAATATCTTTCTCGCTTTACCGTACTCCACTTTTACTCCAACTTCTGAAAGCACTTCCATAGAACCGGCATGGATCTGATCCAGTTCAGAAGATGATAAAACCTCAAACCTGCTTCTCATGTTTCGCCTCCACTATTTTATGAGTATAGAACCGGTTTGCTTATCCTCAATGAAGCTAAAATTTAAAATTCGACAGCACAAAGTAGCTTCCTGCCTAAAACAAAAAAGAGGCAAAAAATATGCCTCTTTACAAATCTTACATTACATCTGACAGGTTGACTGCCTTTAAAAATAATTAAAAAATCGTTCGACCGTATAAAAAACCGATTAATGATAATACTGCCGATAGCGTAGATCCCCAGGCGAGATCGACAAGAGTTACTTTAAGAGGCCAGTTTTTCAGGGTGGCCAGGTTAGTCAAATCATAAGTAGCGTAACAGACTAACCCAAAAAAAGCACCGCTGAAGAAAGCATAAGCCCAGCTTTCCCTGGGGATAGCGGGATAAATAACAAAAAATATCAAACCGACAATGAATAACAGGTAAAACACTATTGCAGCAGGCCAGTTGACCCTTTCTGCCATTATAAAACCAAGCTGCTCACGGTAAAACTTTCTTGCCACCAGTCCCAGCCAGATCATATCAATAACAAAGAATGCAACCAGGACCACCAGGAAAAGCTTTATAAATTGAATCATCATAATACCTCCGGGTAATTATTGTTTTTTAGGAAACCAGGGGAAAAACTTACTTGTTACTTTAGCATAATCCTGGAATTCAGGGTTATCCTTGTATTTTTTCTCCAGCATTGGAACACCTGAAACAAAAAGCAGTAACACGGTTATCGTAATTGGGCTGATTATGGCGCTCCAACCGAGCGGAGATGAAAGGGCAATTAAAAATATTCCCCACCACATGGTGGCTTCACCAAAATAGTTAGGGTGGCGCGAATATTTCCAGAGACCGCTTTTAATAATCTTACCCTTGTTGGCAGGATCCTTCTTAAACTCGGCCATCTGTTTATCGCCAACTGATTCGAATATAAACCCGATAATCCAAACCAGCAATCCAAGGTAATCAAGCAGGTTTAAACCTGGCTGCGGGCTGGCATTAACCACTATGATCGGGTAACCGATAATCAGCATCATTACACCCTGCAGCATGAAAACCTGTAAGAAAGCCCGAGGTACCACCCATTTGCCCCATTCTTTCCGCCACTTGGCATAGCGGAAATCTTCAGGTTTGCCCCAGTTGCGGCGTAGAATATAATAGGCCAGGCGAATACCCCAGATAGCTACCAGCAGGGTTACCAGTAAACTTCGCTCTACATAAGCACCCTGGATAATAAGGGTTGAAAGGGCAACAACAACAAACCCGGCACCCCAACCCATATCTACAATTGAATTGTTGCGGATTACCTGGGCTATAACGAAGAAAATAAAAAAGTAGATAAACACTATTAAGGCTGCCTGCATAAATAAATCAAACATATCCTCACCGCTTTTCTGTTTAGTAAATTAAAGTCGACTTAATACCAATTATTATTCATATGTTTTAATATTTATA
>SLQM01000205.1 GCA_007131435.1 Syntrophomonadaceae bacterium | reverse complement strand
TCGGTTTATCGTATTCCGGCTATAAAGACCAGGGGCAGGTTGATTTATACAAACAAGGTTCCCACGGGTCAATACAGGGCTTATGGAAACCAGCTTGCCAACTTTGCCACGGAGTCGCTGATTGACATGGCGGCAAAAGAGTTGGGAATTGACCCGCTTGAAATCCGCCTGAAAAACTGTACCCGCCAGGGCGACACCACAGTGCATGGGCTTGAAATAAAAAGCTGCGCCCTGGACCTGTGCCTGCAGAAGGCAGCGGATGAAATAGGCTGGACCGCCAAACGGGAAGGGCGGGGCTACGGGCTAAGCGCTGCTATTCATGCCAATGGCAGCATTGTGTTTGATCAAAATTTCCGCGGGGCATCTGCCCTGGCCCGCCTGGAGCTTGACGGTCGGGTAACAATATTCACCGGTGAGCAGGATTACGGGCAGGGCGCCCATGCCGCTTTTACCCTTATTGTCGCAAGGGCCCTGGGTATCGCCCCGGAACTGATTACCCTTCAATCCAGGGACACCCTGTCAAGCCCTCACGGACTTGGGGCGCTGGCGATGCGCCAGACAACTGTCGGGGGTAAGGCTGTACAGCTCGCTGCTGAAGATTTACGGGACAAAATTGATCATGGATTAATAGAGATGGGCCTGCTTTCCGAAGGCCCTGATAGCAGCAAGAAAAGTGATTTAGTTGAAAAAGAAGAAAAGCTAATTGATCTGGCCAGGTTTTACCACGGAAAAACCTGCGGTCTGAACATTACGGGAGAGGGTAAATTTGTTCCTGCCAGGAGCAGTTACGATAGCAGCGGGTATGGCAATATTTCTGTTGCCTATTCCTTTGCTGCCCACGGTGCGGAAGTTTCGGTAGATAAGGAGACTGGTCAGCTAACCATTCACCGTCTTGTGGCTGTTCATGATTCCGGGCGGATAGTTAACCTGATGGCAGCTGTCGGCCAGGTTTACGGCGGCGTAACCCAGGGGATCGGGATGAGCTGTTTCGAGGGTTATCTTTTCGAAGGGGGCAGGGTGGCTAATCCCTCTTTTGCAGATTATAAAATGCCTACATCTCTTGATGTCCCACCGATTGATTACCACTTCATTGAAACAGACGATCCTGAAGGGCCTTACGGTTCCAAGGGCCTGGGAGAAATAGTGATGGTTCCCGTTTTAGGGGCAATTGCCAACGCTGTAGCTGATGCAGCAGGAGGATGGGTAACAAAACTTCCAATTAATGCTGAAAAAATATACCAGCTCCTGGCCGGATGGGAGTGTGAGCAGTGAGCTATCTAAAAGCAGCAAGTTTGGGTGAAGCGCTACACTTTTTAGCTGACAGCCAGGGATGTGCCAGGATTATTGCCGGGGCGACCGATCTCTACCTGCAGGGCATGCCAGAGCGCGCTCTTGATATTACAGGCATCCCGGAAGTAAAAGGTATAGTAGAAAAAGAAGGTTTAATAGCTCTTGGTTCTGCCGTTACGCACAGCGAGGCGGAAAGCTCTATCCTTGTGCAGGAAAAAGCCCTGGCCCTGGCGGAAGCCTGCGCGCACGTGGGCTCTCCCCAAATCAGGAATATTGGGACCATTGGTGGCAACGTAATTAATGCTGCCCCGGCTGCTGATGCAGCGGTAGCGCTGGTAGCGCTGGGGGCAAAGGCAATATTTATCGATCTCCAGGGGGAAACCCGCGAGATTGAAGTTGAAGATTTATATGAAAGCTTTAACTGCACCAGGGTTGACTGCAGCAGGGAGATCATGCTCAGGATGGTGTTCAGGGGCTGCAGTGAAAATGAAGGTTCGGCTTTTGCGAGGTTTGCATCACGGGGAGCGCTGGCCCTGCCCATGGTTAATGCAGCAGCGAGGGTGAAAGTTGTTGATGGGCTGTTTCAGGATGTTCGCCTCGTGTTGGCGCCTGTTAAGCCTGCACCGACCCGCCTGGTGGAAGTTGAAAAACTGCTGCAGGGAGCTACCGCCGATGAGGAAACTTATAAAAGAATTGAAGCAGCAGCTACTGCAGAAGTTGAGGTGCGCAGTTCCCTGCTGCGCTGTACCGCAGAGTATAGAACTCACCTGGTTGGTGTTCTGGCCTCCAGGGTTATCCGCAGGGCAGTGGAAGTGGCCCTGGATAGAAAGAGGGGGGCTTAAGGTGAAGAAACAGGTAGTAAATTTTTTATTAAACAGTGAACCGGTTAAAATTGATGCTGATCCGGCAGAAAGCCTGCTTAATGTGCTACGAGAAAATTTTAATTTGTTCGGTACCAAGGCCGGCTGCGGCAGGGGCGAGTGCGGAGCGTGCACTGTGCTTATTGACGGTATGCCTGTCAATTCCTGCCTGGTGCCCCTTGGAAAAGTCGAAGGCTGCAGTGTAGAAACTATTGAAAACCTTTCCAGCGGTGAACAGTACCACCCCATACAGGAAGCGTTTGTAGAAAAAGGGGCTATCCAGTGCGGTTTTTGCACCCCGGGCATGGTCATGTCGGCTTATGCCCTGTTGAAGAACAATCCGCAGCCCACATCGCTGGAAATAAAGACTGCAATATCTGGCAACTTGTGCCGCTGCAGCGGCTACAAGCAGATAGAGGAAGCAATCTTGCTTGCCGTCGAATCGCTAAAAGACTAGATAGCGATTGTTGCTTTGCCCTGATTAGCCAGGCTGGCACCCGACACCCCGCGGACTGTTATCCGTCAAGTGGTCAAGATGTTTGGGAGGCACAATAATAATTGTTTAATATGATTAATGCCAAAATTGAAGTGCTCAGTAAAGCTGAGATAGAAGATATTCATAACTCCTCCATGGAGATCCTCGGTAAAACCGGGCTGGTTTTGAATTCTGAAGATGCCCGACTCTTAATGCAGTTTCACGGGGCAAGACTTGATGGGAAGAGGGTTTACATTCCGCCCGGGCTTGTAGAAAAAGCCCTTAAGGCTTGTCCGTCAGGGTTTACCTTAAAATCCCGCAACCCGCAAAAAGCTGTAACCATCGGAAATGGCGCTCCTGCTATTGAAGCAACCAGGGGATCAATCTACATAATAGATCGTTTCGGACAGAGGCGAAAAGCAACAACAGAAGATTTTCTGAAGTTGACGAAACTGGTCCAGACCAGCGATGTGATTAATTTAAACTGTGGCGGGATTACAAACCCGGTTAATATTAGCCAGCAGGCTTTACCCGCCTTTTCTATGATATCTTCAGCCCTCTATACAGATAAACCTCTCCCGGGCCTTACCTTAAATGAAGCTGTTGCCCGGGAGTGCCTGAAGCTTGTTGAAATGGCTTACCAGGGTATGGAAGCAAACCTGGTTCTTGGAACAATCAGTCCTATAAGCCCTTTAACATACGATGCAAGTGACTTAAAAGCGGCTTATGTATTTGCCCGGTCAGATCAACCGCTCTGCGTAACCTCCTGCAGTATGGCCGGAGCTACAACGCCTCCAACCCTTGCCGGCACCCTGGCTGTAAATAATGCCGAGATCCTGGCCGGAATAGTATTGATTCAGCTGATCAGGGAAGGAACACCGGTTGTTTATGGCAATTTATCATCAATAACCGATATGCG
>SLQM01000218.1 GCA_007131435.1 Syntrophomonadaceae bacterium | reverse complement strand
GGATGGCCGCTGTAGGTTAACCCGCACCACAGCATGTTCTCATCCAGCCAGTCGGCAATCTTCTGGTTCACTACCACTGCTCCAAGGGGAACATAACCCTGGGTCACGCCCTTGGCCATGGTCATCATGTCAGGCACTACATCCCAGTTGTCCACGCCAAACCATTTGCCCGTCCGGCCCCAGCCGGTCATCACTTCGTCGGCTACCAAAAGTATGCCAAATTCATCGCAGATCTCCCTGATCCGCGGCAGGTACTCTTTCGGCGGCACAAAGACCCCGTTGGTGCCGGTTACCGGCTCAACAAAGAAGGCAGCAATGTTCTGCGGCCCTTCGTAGAGCATCACTTCGCGCACGTGCTCGGCGCATTCTAACCCGCAGCCTGGATAGCTCTTGCCAAAGCTGCAGCGGTAACAGTAGGGCTCAAAGACATGCACTACCCCGGGAATGCCCGGCTCAACCGGCGGACGCCTCGGGTCTCCGGTCAATGAGATCGCCCCGTAGGTGGCACCGTGGTATGAACGGTAACGGGCTAAAAGTTTCTGCCGCCCGGTAAAGGCTCTCGCGATCTTGATCGCATTGTCGTTCGCTTCCGCTCCGCCAAGGGTAAAGAGGGTCTTCACCAAATCCCCGGGGGTATGCTTGGCAATCAGCTCCGCCAACCTGGCCCGCGGCTCACTGGCATAGTTCGGGGTGACGTAGCAGACCTTGTCTGCCTGCTCCTTCAAGGCAGCAATGATCTTCGGGTGCTGGTGGCCGATGTTCATGTTGACCAGCTGCGAGGAAAAGTCTAAATACTTCTTGCCATCGGCATTCCAAAACCAGCAGCCCTCCGCTTTTACAACCTCTTCATACTTGTTCTTGCCCTGAACCGACCAGGACCTTAAGACATATTTTCTTTCCAATTCCGGTACTGTCGACAATTAGTTGCACCTCCAAGGGTTTATATGTTAATCCGATAAAAAGGGGACCGCATCTTTTGCCAGCTACACAAGGTCGAAAAGGTGTACGGCCTTTTGCTATCCCCCTTTTTATGTCAAAACCGGTCTTCCTGTTATCCTTCAAGCAACTGCATAATTTTATTTACACCTTCACCGGCGTTTTCAGCATATGCATCAGCGCCAATTTTTTCTGCCCAGCGCACAGTAACAGGGGCTCCACCAACAACCGTTTTAAACTTACCCTTTAAACCCTTTTCAACAAGGGCCTTTTCAAGCTCCTGCTGCCTAACCATGGTAGTGGTAAGCAGGGCGCTGGTACCAATTACCTGGGCTCCAAATTCCTCTGCCTTGGCTATAATATCTGCCACGGGGACATCACGACCCATGTCAACTACGTCAAATCCGTTGGCAACCAGCAAAGAGACTACAATAGCCTTGCCAATATCATGAATATCGCCTTCAACTGTTGCGATCAGAACTTTACCTTTTGCTTTCTTTTCCTCGCCGCCGGCAATTGCTTCATTTAATATTTCTGTCGCCTTCTTTACCGCCTCAGCAGACTGAATTAGTTCCGGCAAAAACAGCTCTCCACATTCAAACATATCGCCGACCTGCTTAATTCCAACAACATACCCCTTATTGATAACTTCAAGAGGATCCATTCCTTCTTCAAGAGCCTGCTTTGCCAGTTGTTCTGCCAATTCCTCGTCGCTGTCAATTACTGACTGGGCAACCTTGTCTAAAAACTCTTGTTTATCCATCAAATTACCTCCTTCTATTGCCACTTAGTTTTTCTAAGAAATCTCTGTACACAGTTTATATCAATGTCTAGCAATTCGGCAATACGGAACTTGGCTTCAATTCCCCTTGCCTGCTCTCCCATACCTGCGTAGACATCTCCAATATCAAGATCCTGGCGCAGTTCTTTCATTGCCACTTCATCGGCTAAATCATCAACTGATACTTTTAATTTTTCTGCTACATATTTTTTAGCTTCATTCAAACGCATCTTCTTGGACAACTGCATCCGCGCCACCAGATCTCCGGTAGTGCGTATTCCACCCATGCCCGAAGCATGCATATGAGTTAAAGCCATCCCTGCAGGATCTCCGTAGCCTACCTATAACCCATCCATCTTTCCAACTTCTGCCATTGCAGTTGAAGCACGGGATACACAATCAATAGGAGGTGTCATCACCAGTGGTACAGCTCCAACTCCCATTCCCACATTGGCATGAACAGGAATATTTGCTGCTTCCCTGCAAGCTTTACAGAAGGTAACTGCACGGCCTAAGTTCCAGGGGAACGTTCTGCTGCTGTTAGTATTTACGACAGCTCCAAAAACGCTTGCTCCTGCCTTCTCAGCCAGTCCAACCTGCTTGTGGGGATATAACCCGGCCAGTCGCACTCCATCATACTCAATGGAGCCATGAAAACCAAGGACAAACTCCCCGGCCATCCCTATTTCAATTGCCATATCAGGATATTTTTCCCGCAGTATTTCAGTAGCCTTGAGTGTCGCATAGAATTCAGCATCCCCAGCTGCTGCAGTTGTGTCAAAGTCAATACCGTCAGCGCCGGCTTCATAAACTCCACTTGAGACAAATACCATATCTTTGATCGCATATTCAGCTGCTTCTTCCTGGGCCCGCTTTGCTTCCTCAATCTTGCCCATCGGCAAAAGTTCGGCAGCGTTTTCACAGGGGCCGTCGGGCTTTGTATAGAGAGGAAGGTTTGGCATTGCTCCATAGAGGAGCGGCGCAGTTGTGACAAGCGATGTTTCAGCTACTGCATATTGCTCTTCAGGAACGATTGATTTGATCGGCTTAAAACTGTAATGAACATAAGCAAGTTCCAAAGAATCAGCACCAAAAACCCTTTCATAAAGCTGAAGGATTTGCGGCATCCCGATCGGTATACCAAGCCTTGTCACTTTTAATGTGCCGGAATCATAAGTTAAAACCAGCTCATTACCTTTCTCAACAGAAACAAATTTTTGCGGACGGCAGCATATATCAACAATATGCTCTATCTCGTCTGAACTGAGAGGTTCTATTTTACCACGTTTAACAGCGTCAGCAACCCCTTCTTCAACATCGCGAAGAACCTCGTCCCTGGTCATGGTAATAAAAGAACCGTCGCCCATACGTGTTACTACCATTTATTTCACCTCACATATTTTTATTATTCACTGCTAAGTTGAACACTGTAATAATCTTCAGCCTCGTTAACTATCGAACGCATTTTAGATACCACTTCCTGCGGAAGCGGTTCTATCTTAAAGTTGTTAAATATTTCAACTGCTTCTTCATAAGCTCTTGCAGTTAGATCTTTTGAACCCGCACTCTGCCAGGCATCCCTGGTCCCTCTGAAGATAAGATGATTCTGTGATACTTCTTTTTTAAAGTTTGTATAAGTATGCTCATGGCTTACGTATTCACCTGCGGCACCTACCGCCTGGATTACATCTAAAGCCAGAGTATCCTTGTTAACTGTAATGCCACCGACAACTTCCTTAATCATCCTGGCTATTTCGTTGTCAATTAGCAACTGTGCGAAATCAAAAGTTATTCCCTGGGCCAGCATTCCCAGACCGTATATTATATTAACTCCAGCAAGCGCTGC
>SLQM01000176.1 GCA_007131435.1 Syntrophomonadaceae bacterium | reverse complement strand
CGGAGATGAATTGAACAAGCGGCATAAACAGGCCCCACACCCTGACTAAATCCATGTTTTTAAGGATCAGCTGGTTGGCAACCTGGTCAAAACGTTCAACTTCGGCATCTTCCTGGACAAAAGTTTTTATGACCCTGATGCCGGCGATGTTTTCCTGGACCCTGTCGGTCATGTCGGAAAATGCGGCCTGGACTGCCTTGAAGCGGTCATGAATAAGCCGTCCGGCAAAGGTAACCAGCATGGCCATAAAGGGCAGGGGGAGGAGGGCCAGGGCGGTAAGGCGGACATCAATCACCTGTGACATGATGATTACAGTGGCTATAGTCAGAAAGATTGAGTCCGTCAGCATAATAATGCCCAGGCCAAGCGCCATCCTGACGGCGTTTACGTCATTGGTGGCATGGGCCATCAGGTCTCCGGTTTTGTGTTCATTATAGAAATTCGCGGATAGCTTTTGCAGGTGGGCAAAAAGCATGTCGCGCAGGTGGAATTCCAGTTTGCGTGCTGTGCCCATGATGTAGATACGCCAAAAATAGCGGCTGATCACGATTACTGCCGCAATGGCCAGGATAATGCCGGCGAAACGCCACAAGTCGGCTGAGGCAACCTGCCCGGTTTCGATCTGGTCGGTAATATGGCCTAACAGGTAGGGAATAACCAGCTGCGCAGAGTTAACAGCGATTAACCAAAACAAGCCAATGGCGTAGCGCCAGGCATTATTACGAAAGAAGTCTTTTAGCAGCAAAAATGATTTCATCGAATATATCCTCAAGCATTACTTTATCCCAGACAACCTCAATAAAGTTGATGTGAGGATCATAGCATGAGGAAATAGACATGGCAAATTAAGGTTTAGACTTATTTGTCCCCCCTGTCTCTATCAAGTGCTAAAAAAACTTCAATTATGCAAATAACTTCAATTTGACTTGCAGGGAAAAAGTGCTTATAATGTAGTGGCACGAGAATCTAAAAAGGTAACACATATAAAGCTGATGAAACAATACGTGTTACTGTGTTGAGGTGATATAGTGTTAAAAGTTGAAAACGGAACAATAAAACCCGAGTATTGGATAAAAGCCTGGGAAGAGGCTCGCGAAAGAAGTGTTTCAAAGAAAAAAATGATCAGGAGCAGTACAGAAATGGTTGAGTACTGGAATCATTTTGCTCCTAAATACGATCAGGTTCATTCTCCGGTTAAGCAGAACCCCAGGGTCCAAAAAGTTATTGAGATACTACAGGCGGAAGAATTTTTAACGCCAGATACTGCCCTGCTTGATATCGGTTGTGGGCCGGGTAATTATTCGCTGCCCCTGGCAGAAATCTGCCGCAGTGTTACAGCTTTAGATGGCGCTGCTGGCATGTGTCAACAACTGCAGAAAAAAGTCGGGCAGCTGGGGATTGATAATATTGAAGTTATGCACCGTCTGTGGGAGGAAATTGATCTTGAAAAGGAGCAAATGGTTAATAAATACGACCTGGTGTTTGCTTCAATGACAGAGGCCGTTTCAGATTATCCCACATTGGAAGCAATGAACCGTGCTTCAAGAGATAAGTGCTGCCTTATATTTTGGGCTGACAATGGGAAGAACCGGGCTCGCAGTGAGTTATGGGAACTGATCTTCAAAGAGGCAGATCCAGGATACGGTATGGCTTCAGTTATTTATCCCTTTAACCTGCTTTACAGTTTAGGTTACTTTCCTTCAATGCGTTTTATTGATTCCGAATGGTCTAACGAGGAACCTGTTGAGGAGGCAGTTGATAGTTTAGCCCGCCTGTTTTGGCTTTATATTGATATAAGTCCGGAAATTAAAGATATTATTAGCCGTTATGTTAAAGAAAATGCAATAGATGGAGTATTTAAGAGAAAAACGGAAGCCTGCCTTGGAGTCGTAACATGGAAAACCTTTAAGGAAAAAGAATAATGGTGTCTGTTTAGCTGCAGGCCTGTGATACGAATTGATTGCGCAAAAACAAAAAACAGGAGGAATAAAAATGCAGTTAGGAAAGTCAGGTTGGAAGCTTCTTTTCATTACCCTTTTACTCGCAGTATTGTTTGTCATTCCCGCTGGTTGCGGTGAGAGTGTGGAAGAACCGGCAGATGTGGGGGAGGAACCGGAAACAGAAGCAGTTGTTGAAGAAGAGGAAGGGCCCCTGGTAATTACCGATATGGCCGGAAAAAAGGTTGAAATTCCTGAAAGTATTGAATCTGTTTCTACACTTTGTGGCTGTGCCCATCGCCTTTTAGTTTATCTTCAGGCACCGGAAATGATATCGGGGGTTCGGGAAAGTGAAAAAAGAGAGCCTTTGCGTTCTCCGTGGAATATGGCAATCAGGGATATTGTTTTCGATATTCCGGTAATCAGCGCTGAAGATGCAGAAACGATAATTGCAGTAAATCCTGATATAATGGTTGCTACCCAGACAGCTGACGGGTTCGATTTTTTTGAACATGAGATGCTGGCCGATAAGGTTGGTATTCCTTTAGTCATACTCAGGCCTTATGTCAGTTTTTCAGCTCATAAAGATAATGTATTTGAATCGCTGAGGATTTTAGGCACGGTTATTGATCGCGAAGAACGCGCTGAAGAATTGATATCCGGAATTGAAGATGTCATAGCCGACCTTGATTCCAGAACATCGGGAATACCGGAGGAAGAAAAGCCTACCGTCTACGTGGGCGGTAAAGCCTGGGCCGGATCGCACGGTATAATCTCAACATCATCTATGTATACAGCATTCGATTTTATTAATGCTGAAAATGTTGCTGCAGAAGTAGGTGAAGAAAATGCTTTTATCGATAAAGAAGCATTACTGCTCTGGGATCCGGATTATATATTCCTTGAATCTACCGGTCTTGAGCAGGCGATTGAAGATTTAAGTGCCCCTGAATTTTCTGGATTGAAAGCAGTTCAAAACGGAAACATTTATCGAATCCACCCGAAGATATGGACCAATACAAACCATGAAACCGTACTGGTAAATGCTTATTTTGTAGGCTCCACAATATACCCTGAGCAGTTTGCTGACATTGATTTTGAGGAAAAAGCAAATGAGGTGTACCGGCTATTCCTTGGAGTTTCAGTTCTTGATGAGATGGTTGAAGTGCATGGTCCGTATGATAGGGTGAGTATTAATTAGTCAGCTGCCATCCTGGTAATGCAATAGCTGTAGCCAGTCCCAAGTGCAGTGATACTGGTCGCATTACTGGTGTGAAGGAGTAAATGATAGCATGGAGAACCGAACTGTCCTGGAGCAGTATCATAAAAATATATATCTAAAACTATTATTCGGCGCAGTTGTTGCGGCCTTGTTAACCGCTGCTATTCTTTACGCCATAGCAGTAGGATCATACCGCCTGACGATTGCCGAAGTAGTTAGCATCCTTTTGATGCGCGACCTGGATTCTACGGCGCACCATGTAATCTGGAATATTCGTTTGCCCCGCATCCTGACGGCTATTATTTCCGGGGCCGGGTTATCGATTGCCGGAGCGGCTATGCAGAGCATTCTCCGCAATCCTCTTGGTTCGCCATTTACACTCGGAATATCGAGTGCGGCGGCAT
>SLQM01000158.1 GCA_007131435.1 Syntrophomonadaceae bacterium | reverse complement strand
CTTTGCCGATGAGATTGGCGCCGACGGCTGGGCTCCCGATGCTGCATCAGCCAAGGACCTGGCCCAGAAACTGGCTACCGGCTAAACCTTAACCCTTATAGATGGATTGTAGAAAGGAGAGCATGGGAAAAATGAGAAGTAATTATAAAGTTCAGGAATCTAATTTCCTTCAGGTTCTTTCTGAAGACCAGTGCCGCCGCATAGTGGCAGCGTCGATGGAAGTGCTTGAAAGAACAGGGGTTACCTATTTAGATGATGAAGCAGTTGATAGAATGAAGAAAGCCGGCTGCCTGGTTGATGGCAGACGGGTGCGTATACCCTTCAGGCTTGTAGAAGCAGCGCTGAACTCAGTGCCGCGCAAAGTTTCGCTCTGCAACAGCAGAACCGGTAAGAGAGTTATGGAGATGGAAGGCGGCAACGCCTATTTCGGTACAGGTTCGGATACACCGAACTTTATCGATCCCTATACCGGTGAGCGGATTAAAGCCAGCAGGAAAACAGTCGAAATGGCGACCAAGACAATAGATGCCCTGCCAAACCTGGATTTTGTCATGTCGCTGGGGATTGTCCAGGATGTTCACCAGCTGGTCTACGATCGTTACCAGTTTCAGGCAATGGTCTTGAATACGTCCAAGCCGATTGTTATCACTGCTATTGATGAACCCGGCTACTCAGACATTATCGAGATGTGCGAAATAATTGCCGGGGGCGAAGCAGAACTAAGGAACAACCCGTTTTTAACCCTCTATGCTGAGCCCATTTCTCCGCTTCAGCACCCCAATGACTCGGCGCGCAAGCTGATGCTGGCAGCGAAAAAAGGCCTGCCAGTTGTTTATACCCCTTGTATCATGGCTGGTGGAACTGTTCCGGCAACCCTGGCCGGGGCAATGGTAAATGGTGTCGCTGAAAGCCTGAGCGGTCTGGTATTAAACCAGGTAACTTCGGAAGGCAGCCCCTTCATCATGGGTGGTGTTTTCACCGTAATGGATATGCAGACCACCATTTTCTCTTATGGTGCGCCTGAGTTTGACCTGATGATGGCCGGTTTAAAAGATATTGCCGATTTCCTTGACCTGCCAATGTTCGGTACCTGTGGCTGCACCGATGCCAAGGTTGTCGATGAGCAGGCGCTGATCGAGGGGGCAATGTCAATCCTGCTTACAGCCCAGTCCGGGCCGAACCTGAACCACGATGTTGGCTATATTGAGCACGGCAATACAGCATCTCTTGAGTATCTAACAATCTGCGATGACTTGATCGGTTTCGCCCGCAAGATCGTAAACGGCATAGATGTAAATGAAGAAACTTTGGCCCTTGATGTTATCGACAAAGTAGGCCCTGGCGGTCATTTCCTTGCTGAAGAACATACTATGAAGCACTTTAAGAATGAAACCTGGTATCCCCAGCTCTTTGAAAGATTGGTATATGAGAACTGGGTGGCAGAAGGCAGCAAAACCCTGTTTGACAAGGCAAATGAAAAGGTTATAGATATCCTTGAAAATTATGAACCTGAACCTCTGCCAAAAGATGTCCAGCAGAAAATCAGTGATATAATAGTCAGGGCAGAATCTAAATTGAATAAGTAATATTAGTAATTAAAAACCTTCTGAAATTGGTGGCGATTACTTATGGCAAATCTTGCACTGGGCATAGATACTGGCGGTACATTTACAGACGGAGTAATCTTTGACCTTGATAAAAAGACAGTTGAAGCAAAAACCAAGGTTGAAACAACCAGGCATAACCTGAAACATGCCATAAACCGATGTCTTGACAACCTCATGCTTGAGTTTAATAAATCAAGCAGCAATCAGGTTGAAATGGGACAGATCAAGATGGTTTCATTATCGACCACTCTTGCCACCAATGCGATTGTTGAAGGTCAGGGAGCAGAGGTAGGCCTGATTCAAATCGGGTTTGAACCCCGTGAAGATGGCCTACCTAGCCCCTATTACAAGACCATCAGGGGCGGCTGCAATATCAAGGGGCGGATAATTAAAGAGCTTGATCGGGATGAACTGGATGCAGCAATCCTTGAAATGAAAGATCATGTAGATGCTTTTGCAGTATCGGGATATCTGAGCATAAGAAATCCTGTCCAGGAAATAGAAGCAGCAGATAGAATTCACGAACTTGTCGGATATCCTGTCGTCGCTGCACATCATTTAAGCACCGACCTGGGGATGCACGAACGAACAGTTACCGCGGTCTTGAATGCCAGGCTAATGCCCCTGATCACAGACTTAATGGATTCTGTAAAACATGGAATGGAAAGATTGAATATTATTGCTCCGCTGATGGTAGTACGTGGTGATGGCAGCCTGATTAGTGAGGCGGCGGCCAGGGAAAAACCTATTGAAACTATTCTTTCCGGCCCTGCTGCCAGTATCATTGGTGCCCTCACGTTAACCGGTGTCGAAGAAGGTATAGTTATAGATATGGGTGGAACCACTACCGACGTTGCAGTGTTAAACGATGGCAGACCTTCTATTAACATGGAAGGTGCCCGGGTTGGCGGTTGGCTTACCAGGGTGAAAGCAGCCCGGATAACAACCATTGGGCTGGGTGGAGACAGCCTGATCCAGGTTTCTAAAAATGCAGTTTTATCTATAGGCCCGCAGCGGGTGTTTCCCCTGTCTTGGATTGCTTCCCAGTATCCATACCTGATTGACGAACTTCAAATTATCAGGCCCATTGATTATTCTTCCATGTATACACAGCCAACAACAATCCTTACTTATATCAGGGATCCGCTTAATATTAAATTAACTGACACTGAGCAGCAGATAATCGACTTAATCAAAAAAGGCCCGCATACCCTGCATTTCATCAGTAAAAATCTGCAGAAAGAGATTGACCTTTTGCCGTGGCAGAGATTGGTAAATGTAGCTTCTGTTCACAGGGCATCTTTAACGCCAACGGATATTTTACATGTGAAAGGTGAGCTGGATTTATGGGATAAAAGAGCTGCAGAACTTGGAACTGCAATGCTGGCCGACCGGTATCGCGTAAAACCAGAATTATTTGCAGATGAGGTTATGAAAGAAATTCTCTTTATGTTAGCAAGTTTAACTATCGATCGTCTTTTGAATGAGGAAGGAGCCTCTTTTTCCTTATACGAAGAAGAGGGTGCACTTTTAATTGTCAAAAAGATATTAAACAGCAGTGATGAAAATAGTAATAAGCAGGTTACTTTTTCATCCACTTTTAAGAACCCCATGATCGCTGTTGGAGCACCTGTTGAGGCTTATTTTCCTGCCCTGGCCGAAAAGCTGGGTGCCAGTCTGTATCTTCCTGAGTTTGCCGAGGTAGCCAATGCGGTTGGAACAGTAAGTGGTAAAGCTGTGGAAAAAGTGTCTATCCTTGTTAAACCCGGTGAGGGTGGTGGCTTTATTGTTCATACCCCAAAAACCCGTGAAGTTTTTATGATATTTGAGGAAGCTGTAGATTTTGCCTGCAAAGAGGGACAAAAAATTGTATATGAACAGGCTGCTGATATGGGTGCTGTAAATATAGAAACCATGGTGGAGCGGCAGGATAAGTATAGCAAGATGTCCTCCACAGCTGAAAATGGCGAAG
>SLQM01000121.1 GCA_007131435.1 Syntrophomonadaceae bacterium | reverse complement strand
CTTCAGAACATTGGTGATCCAATTGATATATTGCACAGGCAAAGGATCATAAAGACCCATTTCTCTTCTCAGGGCTTCAAGTGAAGCGGGGTCGGCATCCCTGCCGAGCATGGCTAAGGCAGGATCACCGGGCAGTAAATGAATAAGTAAAAAAGCAATAATGGTTACTATGATAAAGACAGGAATCGCAGCTATAATCCGTTTAAAAATATAAAACAGCAAGTTCATGTCATTTCTGCCTCCTATTCCCCTGTCATAGTTTCTAAGCTATCTTGTTCTAATTCCATGTAACCCAGGTTACTTGATATTTCTGATGTACAATCAAGGAGCAGTTTAAGCAAATAATCTTTTCTATCCTCCTGCATCCTCTGGGTAGGTGCTAAAATTGCTACGGCACCTACAACTTCCCTTCTGTAATCCCTGATAGGAGCTGCAAGAGAGGCAACACCAGGTACAGCTTCGCTTACAGAATGTGCATAGCCCAGTTCTCTTACGCTGCGGAGGCTTTCCATCAGGTCGTTGGGATCGGTTTTCGTATTTTCAGTATAAACCTCCAGGTTTGGATCATTAACAGTACGCTCCTGGATGGTATCCGGCAAATACGCTAACAAGGTCCTGGATAAAGCGCCTGCATGCAGAGGCACACGTTCCCCAACATCTATTGTTGCCTTTAAACTGTCACTACTGTCGAAGCTGGCCAAGCATAAAGCTGATTTTCCATCAAACACGCTCAGGCTTGCATTCTCACCTGAACTGCTAGACAGGTTTTCCAGCGCAGTGGTGGCGGCCTGGAGCAGCCCTGTTCCCCTGGCCACCCTGCTGGCTATTTCAAAAAACTTGAGACCAAGGCGATATGTATTTTTATTTTCTGAATGGGCAATATAACCATTTTTATGAAGAGTGCTGATTAAGCGGTAAACTGTAGGCATAGGGTACCCTGTTCTACGGCTTAGCTCAGAAAGTTTCATTTCGGGCCTATTTTCGCTAAAAAGATTTATAATCTCCAGCGCTTTTTCAAGGGAGCGTACTGCCTGAACTTTCCTGCCTTTATCCACCATTTCAACCCCAATTCATGCCATTTGTTTCATATAATGAAAGTTGACTTTCATTTTTATATTAATTTGACTATTCCAGATGAAAATCCTGCTTTCTGCCAGAAATTTATTGAAAATAATAAAATATAAAGCAGCTATTTTGAAAACTTTTTTTATTATTGCAGGGGTTTTATTTATTGAAAATTCTTCAGGGTATTAATGAAAAGAGTAAATGAAGCCGGGGTAAAGATTATGCTTCATAAACTACCTGGCCATGAAAATATGTTTGGACAACTTTAGCCCGGTCGATATCGATCGGTTTTAGTTTAAAAAGGTTATCACTCAAAACTGTTAAATCGGCATATTTTCCTGACTCGATAGTTCCTGTTCTATCTTCTATCTTAAGAGCATAAGCGTTATTTATGGTTAGTCCCTTTATCATTACGTTTAAACTAACCCTTTCTTCCTTGTTTAACAACCATCTTTCATCGTCAATGTTGTTAATACCTACTTTACCATTCACCAATGAGCTATAAAGATTACGGGTCATCCCCGCTTTAATAGCCAGAATCGGATCCGGGGATTCCACAACCGGATAATCAGATGAACATGCTATAACGGCACCCGATTTAACCAGCGATTGTAAAGGATATTCATACTCTGCCCTATTGCCTATATTGGCATACTCAACTTCCAGCCACCAGCCGGGCTGTTTATAATGCCAGTAAGGCTGTACATTGGCAATAATCCCCAGCTTTCGAAAGCGTATCAAATCTTCCGGGTGCACAAGCTGGAGATGAGCAATGCTGTTGCGATGTTCACCGGGAGCCCTTATGAGTGCTTTTTCATAAGCATTCAAAGCATCCCTGGTAGCCTGATCCCCGATAGAATGTATATGGACCTGTAACCCTGCATTGTTTGCCTTTACAATTATATCTTCAAGAGCTTCCATGTCACCCCAGTAATAAATGCCGTGATAATCTGGGCCTTTCCCTAATGCTTCTTCATAAGGCTCAATCAACCTAGCTGTTCCAGCCTCTACTACACCGTCTAAAAATATTTTTGCAGTATTAAAACTATAAAGATCTGACTTGTATATTCTGCTTTTATCAATCAAGGCATCTAGCTGTTCTGCTGGAGTTTCTTTTTTCCCCAGGTCAATTCGTTGTGAATCACGAACCCACATTTTGAGTTCTTGATTATTTACGAGAGACTGAAAAACCTGCTGCAGGTTTTCAGGCTTTGTGCCGGCAGAAAAAAAACCTGTATATCCTAGACTGTGCATATAGGTCTGGAATGACTTAACAGCTTTTATTAATTGTTCTATTGTGAAATTTTGCTGGGGAAGAAGAAAACGAGCAGTACCTGTGAGGGTCCCCCAGGGTTCACCAGTCAGCGGATCCCTAATAATCGCGCCACCCTGTGGATCAGGAATTGAACCGTTAAGACCGGAAAATTCCAGGGCCCTGCTATTAATCCACATACTATGGCCATCACTCGACTGAAGGATAACCGGACGGTCCGAACATATTTTATCAAGAGTCTCTTTCTTCGGGCCAATTAATCTTTCTTCATCATCGAAGAGGTTTATCTTCCAGCCCCAACCATAGTAAGCTTCAAAATCAGGGTTTTTATGAATAAAATCTTTTATTGCAGATATCATCTGCTCTTTTGAATCGGGGTTTGAAAGATATATCAGGGATGATTGCATCATTTTAGGAGCAGGTGGATGCAGGTGTGAATCGATCATCCCGGGAATTACCATCATTCCATTTAGGTCATACACTTTTGTATCAGGCCCGATAAGATTCGATACGTCAGCGGTGCTGCCCACTGCTGCTATATATTCATTTTCTATCGCTATGGCTTCAGCAACTTTTTCATTCGCATCGGCCGTGTATATAAATCCATTTTTTAGTACTACATCTGCGTTTCTATGGTTTATTATCATTTTTACCTCGTTGGCATTTAGATTTACAGAATTATGGTTTCATAATTTTTAGCTGGCACAACCCGCTTAATATTATAGCACACTTCAAAACTATAACTTACTAAAGGTTTCTTTTCGGAGTTCTGGCAAATTTACTGGGCAAGCAATAAATTAATTATGGACCTGCCGTAGTAATACGCACAGGCCCATAAAATATAACCTACTTTTTTCGGGTCTCTTTAACTATCTGCCATTAATTTCCTCAATCACTTTATACCATAATATCATTTAATGCATATCAGAGAAACAAACCCGGCATTCTTTCCTTGTAAAGGCATTGCGCACCTTGCAGCGCGGGCATTCACGTTCAAGCTTATCCTTGACGAAAGTAGTTATCCCTTCGGGCATTACCCTTAGAACGAGCAGCACTATTAAGGCAAATATCAACATCCTGTACTCAGCTGCAGCCCTCAGGATTTCAAGAGTCGGGTATAGAATAAAAACTCCCGCGACAGCCCCATAAATTGTGGCAATACCGCCAAATATAGTCCAGATTATCGCCTGGAAAGACATCAACACTGCCAGCATTGAAGGTCCGGCAATGCGCAGGAAGTGGGTAAAAAGACCCCCTG
>SLQM01000185.1 GCA_007131435.1 Syntrophomonadaceae bacterium | reverse complement strand
GTAGCCGGCAATGCAGCGCAGAAATTCGGCGCCGATATCAAAAATGAGCAGGAAGTGCTTTGCACCCTGGCTGACATGGCCATGGAAATATTTGCCGCTGAAAGCGGTCTGCTGAGGGCAAAGAAAATGCTGGCCCAGGGAGACAGTGAAGAAGCTCAAATGGCCCTGTTAATGACCCAGTGCTTTATCAACGAAATGGTTCCCAAGATGGAAACATGGGGCAAAGCAGTTATAGCTGGCTCTTTAGAGGGCGAGGCAGCAGGCAAAGCTTATTCGGGTATCCGTCTTTGCACAAATTACGAGCCGATGGATACCTTTGGTCCTAAGCGTAAAATTGCTGACCTGGTTTATGAATGCAAGAAGTACTTCCTCGATCGCGGCTAATTGCTATTTACTTTAAGCTAAGCCATATAAAAAATGAAGGGAGCGGCCAGGTTGGCTGCTCCCTTTTTCCTTGTACTGTTTAGTAGGAATTATTGAATTAGATGGCTCTTTGAATTTTATTAGCCTTAATACAGCGGGTGCAGACGTTAACCCGCCGGGGGGAACCATTATGTATTATTTTGATCCTTTGAATGTTTGGATTCCATTTTCTTTTAGTCCGAATATTTGAGTGGCTGACTTTAGAACCCGTTGCCTTACTTTTGCTGCATACTACACATACTTTTGCCATTTTCAACCCTCCCGGCACCTTAAATGTCACGGGTAGTATTTTAACACAATTTAAAAAGATGAACAAGTATTTTTAAATACGAGCAGGAAGGGTATAATAAAAAAATAGCGAAAGACTAAGGTTAGAGATTAATCAACATTAGGCAAGGAGGAAATAATTTGGCTAAAGCGATCTATCCCGGCAGTTTTGATCCTGTAACAAAAGGCCACCTTGATATTATTATCAGGTCAAGTAAAATAATGGAACACCTTACTGTCGCCGTTCTGGAAAACCCCCGTAAAGTTGCTACATTCGATATTAAAAAACGGGTTGAAATGTTAAAACTCGTTACAGAACCTTATCCCAATGTAGATGTAGATTATTATGAAGGGCTATTAATTGATTATGCCCAGCAAAGAAAAGTTGACATCATTATTAAAGGCCTGCGAGCGATATCAGACTTCGAGTTTGAGTTTCAAATGGCTCTTGTTAATCAAAAGCTGAGACCGGAAATAGAAACTTTGTTTATGATGACTAATAGTAAATATTCCTATTTGAGCTCGAGCATTGTGAAAGAGATTGCAGCGCTGAAGGGAGATATTCGCAGCCTTGTTCCTACTGAGGTATATGAAATTATTCTCGATAGATTTAGTTAGAAGTATTTTTTACCCATAAAAGAGCATTGGAGAAAAAGATGGTTGAAATTATAAAAGATGCAAAATATGTCTTAACGTTAACTGCGGGTAAATCGGCAGAAGATGTCCTGGGCGGTTTACTCTTTTTTTCTATTTTATTAATAGCTATCGGGTTGACATCAATAATTTATCCCAGGCTTTTTTGGCACCTGAGAATTGGACGCAGGGTAAAAGGTTTAGAGCCCAGTTCATTATATTTATGGGTGCTGCGTTTTGGCGGAATCCTTGTTTTAGCGCTTGGTATATTAATGATAACTTACACATTATAAAAAGGAATATTCCACTTGAACAGAAAACGTTTTATCCGAGCTACATTAATAATGGCAGCAATTATCATTGTCGGACTTTATGTTCGCATTGACTATTTTATTGTAAGGCCCAGCAGGGCCGTTGAACTGGGCACACTCATTTCTGTAGAAAACGCCTTTGACGATCAGGATAGGGGTAGGCTATACCTGGTGACAATTTCCCAGCAAAGAGCAAGTATATTTACTGCTATATATGGATATATTCACCCCTACATGGAAGTAAAAGCTATAGATACTGTTATACCGGACGGGATGGACGAGGTTGAATACAGGCAGCAGCTAAGAGAAATTATGTCTGAAAGCCAACAGTTAGCACAGGTTGTTGCCTTGAGAAGAGCGGGATATGAAGTTGATATTTTATCAGATGGAGTAATAGTGATCGGCTTGCTGGATGAAGCACCGGCAGAAAACTATTTGGAAGAAGGAGACCTTATTATAGAAGTTGACAACAGCAGGGTATCGCTGGCAACAGAAGTTTCTGCTATAGTTCAGGATAGGTTGGTCGGTGAGGAAGTCAAACTGCTGGTCACCAGGCAGGAAGTTAATCTTGAGTTAATAATCCCAACGGGTGCTAACCCCGACGATTCGGATATGCCTTTTTTAGGCATTTTGATCCAGACATCATCCCTAGAGCCTCAGATTCCCATTGCAATTGAGATGAATACCGGTAGAATTGGCGGTCCTTCAGCCGGCTTGATGTTTGTCTTGGAAATACTGAACCAGCTAACCCCTGAAGATATTACCAGGGGTAAATCTATAGCTGGTACTGGGACTATAGATCTTAATGAAAATATCGGCAGGGTAGGTGGGGTAAGGCAAAAAGTTGTAGCTGCTAAAAATGCCGGGGCAGAAATCTTTTTTGTCCCTTTCGGAAACTATGACCAGGCAGCTGGTGTGATCGGCAATATTGAAGTAGTTCCGGTTAAGAATCTCGAAGAGGTCCTGTTTTATATTAACAACCTGGAATAGCTTAGTTTTGACACTAATTTGCCCCGGTGCTATACTTAGAATAGGATATTAAGGGGAGCCGAGTAAGCAGGGCAGCTGCGGAAAGCAGGCCGAAAGGCGCTTTTCGAGGAAAGTCCGAGCTCCATAGGGCAGGGTGCTGGGTAACGCCCAGTGAGGGTGACCTTAAGGCCAGTGCCACAGAAACAAACCGCCCGGCACTCAACCGGGACAATAGTCTGATAAGTGATTTCATGAAATTATATGACGCTTAAACTACAGTTCCGGTTGAGTGCCGGGTAAGGGTGCAACGGTGCGGTAAGAGCGCACCAGGAACCGGGAGACCGGTTTGCTAGGTAAACCCCACCCGGAGCAAGACCAAATAGGAGGGGGATGAGGTAGCCCGCCGACTCCTCGGGTTAGGTCGCTGGAGATGCCAGGCAACTGGTATCCAAGATAGATGGCTGCTGCTTCCCGGTGTTACTGTCTGTAACCTGGAAGAACAGAACTCGGCTTATTAGCTTGCTCGGTTCCTGGATAATAATTATGAAGAATTCCCCTTAATCATAAGGCAGGAATTCTTTCTTATTACCTGGCTGGAAGTATGAAAGGTTATCCATAATTGTATCAAGCATATATCGGCGGCCCCAGTTTGACTGGGAAAAATAGAAAAAGAAAATCTCTCCACCGAATGCTTCTTTAAGTATTTTTCTTCTTGTAGCGCCCGCATTGTGCATATCACGCACCCTGCAGCCCAGTTTCCACCAGCTGTCATATTTTCTACTGATACGCTCTGTAGCATTATCCAGTCTGCCTTTAAGCCCGCAAAAAAGTGTTTTTGGTTGCAGTGAAATGAGTCTCTTCAGACCTTCTAAATGTTCAACAATATTTTCCCCAACCATAAAACCGTTCAGGTTTTCTCCAAGGTAAAAGTCTCCTGCAAATAGCAACCTGTTCTCAGGCTCGAAGTAGCACATGTGATCTTTTGAATGTCCGGCAGTATGAATAGCCTGAATCTCATGTCT
>SLQM01000018.1 GCA_007131435.1 Syntrophomonadaceae bacterium | reverse complement strand
ATTACCTCCCCGGGATGCACTATTCTGCCGGCAACAGCCGAAGCCGCAGCAACAGCAGGGCCGCTTAGGTATACTTCACTCTCGGGATGCCCCATGCGGCCGACAAAATTCCTGTTGGTTGTTGCCAGGGCCCTTTCCCCCCTGGCCAGTATCCCCATGTGGCCTCCCAGGCATGGACCGCAGGTTGGAGTGCTTACCGCTGCCTCCGCATCGACAAAGGCCGCCAGCAGCCCTTCGTCCAGGGCCTGCCTGTATATTTGCTGTGTGGCAGGAATGACAAGCAGCCTTACACCCGGGTGGACCTTTTTACCCCTGACCACGGCAGCTGCTTCCCGCAGATCTTCAATCCTGCCGTTAGTGCAGGAGCCGATTACTACCTGCTGCAGCTCAATCCCTGTTGCTTCAGAAACGGGGCGGACATTATCAGGAGAGGGCGGAAAAGCTATCTGGGGTTCAAGGTTGCTGACATCAAATTTATAAGTTTCCTCGTAGCAGGCTTCCCGGTCACTGTAAACAGCCTTGTATGGCTGATCAATCCGCCCTTCAAGGTATTTAAATGTAATTTCATCAGGCTGCACATAACCACATTTTCCTCCTGCCTCAATGGCCATGTTAGCCATCGTCAGGCGTCCGTCCATGGAAAGGCTATCTACAGCGGGGCCGCAGAATTCCATTGCCCTGTAGCGGGCACCGTCAACCCCGATTTTGCCAATGGTCAGTAAAACCAGGTCTTTTCCGCCAATCCACCTGGGAAGTTCCCCCTCGTATTCAAAGCGCATGGTTGTAGGAACCTTGAACCAGGCTTCGCCGATGGCCATGGCTGCAGCCAGGTCTGTGCTGCCAACACCGGTGGCAAATGCGCCAAGCGCGCCATAAGTGCAGGTATGTGAATCGGCCCCGATAATAATCATCCCCGGGCGCACCAGCCCCTGTTCCGGCAGCAGGGCATGTTCAATACCCATTCTTCCTACTTCGTAGTAGTGCTTGATGCCGTAATCGCGGGCAAAGTTACGCAGAACCATAGCCTGCTCGGCAGCGGCAATATCCTTGTTTGGAGTAAAGTGATCGGGTACAAGCACGATCTTTTCCGGGTCAAAAACTTTATCAAGCCCAAATCTTTCAAACTCTTTTATGGCCACAGGGGCAGTTATATCGTTACCCAGGGCCAGGTCTACCTCGACATTAACCAGGTCACCGGGGCTTACTTGCTCTTTTCCTGCCCTGGCAGCCAAAATTTTCTCCACCATGGTCATCGCTTTACCGCTGTCCATCTTCCACCATCTTTCTTTTGTTATTATGCTTTTCATGCAGAATGGTTTATAGTTTATTAATTCTCCCTGGTTACCTTTGGCCCCCGAAGCAGGGCCACTTTACCTGTTCTGACAATCTCGAGGATCCCAAAGTGTTCAAGGAGCATTTTTATCGCTTCCATTTTGCCTTCATCCCCGGTAACTTCAATCACCATGGAATCAGGAGAAACATCAACAACCTTACCGCGAAATGTCTCTACAATCTGCTGAATATCGCTGCGATTGCCCACTTCTGCTTTTACCTTGATTAACATCAATTCCCGCATTACAGAGGGTTCGCTGGACAGGTTATTTACCTTAATTACATTAATTAACTTATGCAGCTGCTTAATAACCTGTTCAATTAGTTTTTCATCGCCTTCTACGGTAATTGTCATTCTTGAAATACCCGGAGTTATAGTTTCCCCCACGGCAATGTTTTCAATATTAAATCCACGGCGGCTAAAAAGCCCTGACACCCTGGTCAGTGCGCCGGGCTTATTTTCCACGATTACGGCAAGAACATGTTTCATATTCTTTCACCCCCGATGAGGATATCGTTGATCGGATGGTTTGGAGCTACCATGGGGTAAACATTTTCTTCAGGATCAACAGTAAAGTCGATCAGGAAAGGCCCATGCTCACCGAAAGCCTGCTTAATTGCTTCTGTTGCTTCCCTGTCAGTAGCGGCTCTTAACCCTTTTGCCCCAAATGCTTCTGCTATTTTCACAAAATCAGGGCTCCCTTCCATTGACGTGTGAGAATACCTTTTTTCATAAAATATTTCCTGCCACTGGCGGACCATGCCCAGGTAGTTGTTGTTAATTACCGCTATAGTCAGGTCAATGTTGTTATGAACAGCCGTTGCCAGTTCCTGGATATTCATCTGAAAGCTGCCGTCTCCGGTTATACAGATTACCCGCTTGCCCGGGGCAGCCAGCTTGGCGCCTATTGCTGCCGGAAAACCGTAGCCCATCGTTCCCAGGCCGCCGGAAGTAATAAAATTGCGCGGCCCGTTAACTATGAAATGCTGCGCCGCCCACATCTGGTGCTGGCCAACATCAGTTGCTACTATTGCATCCCTTTCACTTAACCTGCTGAGCTCCCTGATCACGTACTGTGGCTTTAGTAAATCGCTCCTGTCGGGTGAACCTGCAGGCATGGGATAAGCGTTCTGCCATGCTTCGATCTGCTGTAACCACTTGGCAGTACTGCCGGGGCGCAGCTTTCTCAGCAGTTCTTCCAGGACCAGTTTAACATCGCCAACTATAGGCACATCTATGGTTACATTTTTGCCTATCTCTGCCGGGTCTATATCAATATGAATAATTTTGGCATTGCTGGCAAATGAGTCAAGTTTCCCGGTCACCCGGTCATCAAACCGAACGCCGGCAGCAATGATCAGGTCTGCTTCCGTCAGGGCATAATTGGCTGTAACAGAGCCGTGCATGCCGGGCATGCCCAAAAAGAGTTCTCCTTCACCGGGATAAGCTCCCAGGCCCATCAGGGAAAGGATTACCGGGATACGGGCCCTTTCAGCCAGTTCCCGTAAAGCTTCAGAGGCTTCTGATCTGATCAGGCCTCCACCGCCGAATATAACCGGCTTTTTCGCATCCCGGATTGCTTTAACTGCCCGGCTGATCTGCCCAGCGTGCCCTTCATAGGTTGGGTTGTAACCTGTTATGCTGCATTCCACACTGTATTCAAAAGGAGCCTCCTGGTCAAAAACATCTTTTGGGACGTCGATCAGTACAGGCCCCCTGCGGCCGGTAGAGGCAATATAAAAAGCTTCGGACAGAATAGAAGGAAGCTCTTCAATATTTCTTACCAGGTAGTTGTGCTTCGTTACCGGCAGGGTAATGCCCGTTATATCAGCCTCCTGAAAAGCATCGGTGCCAATAAAACTTTTTGCAACCTGCCCGGTTATCAGGACCAGCGGTACGGAATCCATGTAAGCATTGGCAATTCCCGTAACAAGGTTGGTTGCCCCGGGTCCTGATGTGGCAAATACTACGCCGGGTTTACCGGTTACCCGGGCATAGCCATCGGCAGCATGGACAGCTGCCTGCTCATGCCTGACCAGCAGGTGCTTTATAGGGGCATCATAAAGCTGGTTGTAGAGCGGCAGTACCGCTCCGCCGGGAAACCCAAAGATTAGCTCAACTTTTTCCTTTTCCAGGGCCTCCAGGATCATGGCTGCCCCTTTGATCATTTTCTTTTTCATCCCTGATCACCTGACTTGTTATTTTCTTCTTCGCCCAGAACAGCTCCGCTGCCGGCAGATGAGACCTGCGCCGCATAACGCTTTAGGTAGCCCCTGTTAATTTTAGGTTCAGGTCGCTGCCAGGTTTT
>SLQM01000037.1 GCA_007131435.1 Syntrophomonadaceae bacterium | reverse complement strand
TCCCAGATTCCTTCATCTACCCAGTACCATACCTCAAAATCAACCATGTACCAGTTAGCTTCGATGGTAAAAGGCAGGGCAGCAATAAAACCAATAATCCATACTGTAATACCGGCAAAGAAAGAAGTAATTGCTCCCTTGGTGTTAGCCTTCTTCCAGAACAGCCCGAAAAGGAAGGCGGGAATTGTTGTAGGCAATCCTATCGCACCGGCAAATACAATCAGCTTATAGAGCGATGGGAATATAATGGCAATTACCATGGTTACCAGGGCTGTTACAGGAATAAAAACACGAACTGCATTAAGGGTGTCCTTGTTTGTCGCCTGTGGCCTGAAATAGCGGTAAATGTTATGCCCGAGCATGGTAGCATTTGTCAGCACGCTGTTGCCGGAAGTAGATAATATTGCTCCTGCGATCATGATAATAAAGACTACAGCGAACCAGTCAGGCATGAAGTACTGTGCTGCCCAAACCAGGACATGTTCATTATCTGCCGGGGTAGCTATCCTAAAACCGTAGGTAAAGGCAGCAATACCGATCATCACCGGGATCAGGGCAATTGACAGGTAAAGCAGGCCTGCAGCGATAAAGCCTCCAGATGCGGTCTTTGCAGTTTTTGCTGAAAGGCCCCGCTGCAGGAGGATTGCACAGCCCAGGTCTCCCAGGCCAACGCCCAGCCAGGCCGCAATGTAGGATATCACACCAAACCACCCCACATAGTACAGGAAACCCCGCGCATCTGGTAAGGGCCAGAGAGAAAAGGGCGGGATATTGTCCCAAACCCTGGCATTGCTGACAAAGAAATCCCAACCGCCAATCCCGTTGATAACAGCAGGGAACATGATTACCAGGGCACCGATGATTAAAACCACGTTAAAGGTGTCAACCCTGGCCAGGGCGCTCATACCACCGCTGTAGGTAACCAGGATAATGGCGGCAGTCCCGATCATAACTGAAACGGGGTAGCTGAAGCCAGTGGTGAGGTGAACAATAACACCTGCAGCAACAAGCTGTCCGGCAATCCAGGACATGGTGCCGATAATCTGGATAATCATACCGAGGACGGTCATAAAGCGCCCATAACGTCTTTCAAAAAAATCAAAACTTGAAGTGTACCCTGCCTGGCGCATACGGAAAACTACAAAAATACCGCTAAGCACGAGAGTTAAAGCGGGTGCCCAGGGGTCATATATTGTGCCCTGGAAACCAAACATGTAGGCATAACCGGCGGCACCAAGAATAGCCCCGGCGCAGAGCCAGGTTGCAGCGGTAGAACCTACAATGTAGATAAAGGAAAGGTTTCTTCCCCCGATCACGTGATCGTCGCACTCTTCAATATCGCGGTAGAAGTAGAATCCAACACCGATTATGACTATGATGTAGGCAGCAAGGCCCAGGTAAATCCAAGTTGCCACGTGGCCGAACATTGCTCCGTTTTCCACAAAATAACCTCCTTTTTAATGTTTTTATATTTTACTAAATTATGTTGCAAATTTTATGCCACAATTAAATTAAGCTTATACGGATTCACAATGATTCATTTTAAAGTAAGTAACTTATAAGAAGTGCGATTTATATTCATGTTAATATTTTCAATATTGTTTTAACCTGCCGTGAAGCAAAACGGAGGGCTTTATCAGCCCTCCGTTTAGAAGGTTTATTACGCTAACTATTTACCACAAAATTCCTTCATACTGCTCCAGCTCGGGAACAGGATAGTCAACCCCGAGCAGGAAAGAAATTTCACCATCACTGTTGAATATGGGAGCAAAACCTGACTTCTGCAGCCCTTCACCGTACTCATCCATCCAGGCATCTTCTGCAACTGTCGGTTGACCGGTTGCAAATGCTTCCACTGTCCAGGGCTCTTTTTCATATTCATAGCCGAAGGGATCCATATCTTCCGGGTCCAGACCATCAACTATAATTTCGTTATAATCTCCTCCACCATCGATGAAGCTGTAAACATACGTAGAACCAGTTTCAATTCTCATATCATATAAAATTTCCCAGAGCTCCAGGTGTTCCGGTCCCTGGCGGTTACCGTTGGCTACTATTACATCGTGCAGGTCGCCGTAATAACCATCTGCTGCATTAAGCCTTTCACCCAGTTCGGTAACGATGGCCAGGATGTTTTCCATTGCTGCAACGTTTTCCGGGATATCCATTGGATCCAATTCATCATTAACGGGATCATCAACTGCGGCATCTTCGCCACAGCCGACAACGAGGCCTAAAGCAAGAACTAAAACCAACAACAGTAAAGCTTTTTTCATCACTAAATCCCCCTTTATATTTTGAGTTAGTTTAAAAAACTCAATAAATCATGCTTTGAACTGATGGGCAATTATTCTGCCCTGGTAATCTACACCCCCTTGATCTAAGATGTTAATAACGATATACAAGTATAACAAGCAACTGTTATGCCAAAACTGATTGTTTCAGGTTTCTTTGATCTAAAAAATGTCTTCAGAGCGGTTGTTTAAACTTGTTAGAGATGATTATAGCAGAAAAAACAGTTAAATTTATTATAAATAGTTAACAATCATTAAAGGATAGGCGAATTGCCACTGGAAACAGCAACTGTACATTATAAACATATTGATTACCTGATATATAGAAAAGGCCTTTAAATCATATCAATACTGAGATTTTGAGAGGTTTCATTCTCATTTATGCGAAAACAACAGGTTCGAATATCTACTTTCCCTGAAGCCCCAATTCCGCAAGCTTGCGATAAAGAGTAGCCCGGCTTATTTCAAGTTTCTCAGCGATATCATTTTTCCCTTCAAAGCTGTTTCCATAACGATCCAGATAATCTTTCAGCACCTTGCGCTCAAGTTCGCGCACCCTGTCTTTTAAGGGCAGGTCGATATCAAAGAAGGGCTCTGCCCATATTTCCCTGATTCGGGGCGGCAGACTGCTCAAAGTAATTCTGTCCACGCCTGTCATGTTAACAGCATATTCAACGGCATTTTCAAGCTCCCTGACGTTTCCAGGCCAGCTATAGTTCAACATACACTCCATGGCGTCTTCGTCAACAATTGTAATCTCTTTTTTCAGGGTTGGGGCATATTTTTTCAAACAAAGCTCAACCAGGGCAGGTATATCTTCTTTTCTTTCCTTCAAAGGAGGGATATATAGAGGAATTACACTGAGCCGGAAATAAAGATCTTTGCGAA
This sequence comes from Syntrophomonadaceae bacterium, assembly GCA_007131435.1. GTDB lineage: Bacteria > Bacillota > Dethiobacteria > DTU022 > DTU022 > SLQM01. The sequence goes on along the minus strand of SLQM01000037.1, from coordinate 10,459 downwards.
AATTATTTTCATGCATCATAGTTTCTAAATCACGGTTGGAAGCAGCAATAATCCTTACATCCACAGGAATCTTTTTCGTTCCCCCGACCCTTTCAACCTCCCGGTCCTGGAGAACATGCAGCAATTTGACCTGAAGGTGCAGTGGCATTTCTCCTATTTCATCCAGGAAAAATGTACCTCCGTCAGCCAGTTCAAATTTTCCTGCCTTGCCCTCTTTTTTTGCTCCCGTGAATGCACCACCCTCATAACCAAAGAGCTCACTTTCCAAAAGCGTTTCTGGTATCGCCCCACAGTTAACACTGATGAACGGCCCATTTTCACGCATGCTGGCCTTGTGAATGGCCCTGGCAAAAATCTCTTTACCTGTACCGCTTTCACCGGTGATCAAAACCGTGGAGTTGCCGGCGGCAACCCGGAGCGCCTGCTCTTTAACCTTTTTAATCACATTGCTTTGACCGATAATATCGTCAAAGGTATAATCCATGGCAGTTGAACTTAAATCATATATCAATCTCCGCGCCTCGGAAATATCGCGAAATGAAACTACTGCGCCCCCTGGCTGCTCATTACCCGGAATGGGCCGTACGGAAACAATGAAGTGCATATTGCGACGGCCCCTTGTTTGATATATTTCTTCTTTTTCAATATACTCTTCACCGGTTCTAAGGACTTCTAAGGCAGGGGTGTCCGGCCAAAAATTATGAAGTTCCTGGCCAATAAGGCTTTCTCTTTTAACCTTCAGCAATTTTTCAGCAATGGTATTACAGTGAGTTACAATACCGCTGGCATCTATAGCCAGGGCACCTTCATGGATAGTTTCCAGTATGGTGGTAAGCTCATTAGAAACCCTGGTTAAACGATCCACCGCTTCACTCTCTGCAACCTTGGCAGCCAGAAAACGGCTCAGATGCTGTAAAAAAGACATGACAGCAACTTTTTTAGCCAACAACTGCTCACGCTGTTCGGGGTTAAATGCAACAAGGCCAATAACCCCGATGACATTGTTATCCATAATAATTGGAGAACAAACCTCGGCCATTTCCGGAGTTGTTCCCTCCAGCGAAGAAGGATCATAATCAGGGTCGCTTATGGGGTCGCTGACGATAAATGATTTGCCGCTGCGCAGGGTGCGTGCATATAGAAAATCGCTGTCTAAAAGGCCCATTTCTTCTTTCTGGCCAATTTTGTGACTGTAACAGGAACTGCCTGCTACAACTGTCAGTTCATTGTCAACTATTTCCACCTCGATCGATAAAGCTGCTGCGATAGCATCAGCCAGGTCCTGCACCATCGGCTGAATGCGCATTAATCCGGTCATAAGAATCCCCTCTTTACCGATTTTTCTATTAAAAACTGCTTTGTCAGTATATTAAATTCTATATTACAAGTTAAAAACCTGCATTATTAAAGCCTGCTGCAGAAATATTTCTCATTATCGAGAAAGAAACCGGCTTTTTCATGCACCCTATATAATCAACCTGTTTAATATAATAAACCCTTCCGTTGATTTTCCTACCTATCTTTCTACTTGGCACCATTATTGCATTATATATTTATGAGTCCGTTTGGGGATATAACACCCGGGTTAGCCGGGCGAATTTTAAAATAACGAGGTGGAATTAATGAGATTACTGATTATCGGATCCGGCGGTGTAGGGCAGTCTACAGCAATGATTATTAAACTGGCAGGCAAGGAAGGTGAGTGGGCAGAAAAGGTTGTTGTATCTGATTATAATTTTGAAAGGGCAGAGCATGTGGCAAAGTTATGTGGCGATCCACGCTTTGTTGCAGAAAAAGTAGATGCCCGGGACGCAAAATCTATAACCAGTTTGATAAATAAACATGATATAAACTTTGTGATGAATGCAGTTGAACCTTCATTCAATGAAAATATTTTTGACACCTGCTTCGAGTGCGGCGTACGCTACATGGATTGCGCTATGACTCTATCGAAGAGACATCCTGAAAAACCTTTCGAACTGGCTCATATTAAGCTTGGAGACTACCAGTTTGCCAAGCATGAAGAGTGGGAAAAAGCTGGTCTCATGGCCCTTGTTGGCTCCGGTGTTGAACCCGGAATGGCAGATGTATTTGCCAGGTTTGCTGAGAAACACCTCTTTGACACGATTGACGAGGTAAATGTTCGCGATGGCGATAACTACGATATCCCCGGGCACGAGGGTGTCGCTTTTGGCTTTTCAATCTGGACCACTATTGAAGAGTGCCTCAATCCACCCGTAGTTTGGGAAAAAGACCGCGGATGGTTCTGCACCGAACCTTTTTCGGAACCGGAAATTTTCTCTTTTCCCGGCGGGATAGGCGATATTGAAGTGATCAACGTCGAACATGAAGAGGTGCTCTTAGTACCCAGGGTGATTGATTGTAACAGGGTAACCTTTAAATATGGTGTACCTGAAGAAATGCGGACCCTGCTTCTAAACCTCCAGCAGTGTGGGATGGATGATGCCGAAAGAAAGATTAAAGTTGGTGACAGCGAGATTACACCACGCGACTTCCTGGTAAAAGTTGTCCCCGATCCCCTTGAGCTTGCCCCTAAGATGATCGGTCAAGGCTGTGCCGGAACCTGGGTTACAGGAACAAAGGATGGCATGCGCAGGTCGGTCTATCTTTACCAGGTGGCTGACAACCAGGAGTGTTATAAAAAATACGGCACTAACTCTGTAGTAGCCCAGACAGCTTTTGGCCCTGTTATTATGCTCGAGCTAATTGATAAAGGCATCTGGGATTTAAAGGGGGTCCACGGCCCTGAATCATTTGACCCAGATCCTTTCATTGAAAGAATGGCCAAATACGGGTTTCCCGGGGGGATGCAGGAAAAGGATTCAGAATACTGTGAAATGCTGAATCAAGGACGCCTGTTGGCGGAAAAGGAATAAATACCCGGAGAAATATTAAAAAGTGAGGTAATGTAATGGCAAATAAAAAAAAGATCCTTATTTTGGGCGTAGGAGCCCAGGGCTCTACAGTTGCTAAATTTATGGATGGAGAAGACACTGTCTCAGAAATAGTATGCGCGGATAATGACGAAAAAGCAGTTAACTACCTGGTTGATAATCTAAAAAAAGGCAGTGGAAAACTGGTTGACGCCAATAGTACAGATAGTATAGTTAAGGCAGCAGAAGGAGTAGATTTAATTGTTAATGCCCTTCCTGCCCAGTTCGGTTTTAATGTTTTCGATGCGGCAATTGCAGTAAAAGCTAACTACCAGGACTTTACAGCCCCGGATGTACCCGGGATCGACTGGGTAGAAAGTATAAAGAAGATGTATACCAAAACAGGTGAACGATTCAGGGCGATAGATAGAACTGCCTTAATTGCAACAGGTTCTGCCCCGGGCTTGATCAACGTTGCAGCCCGCGATGCAATGCGCTACCTGGACAGCTGTGAAACAATTTACATGCTGGTTTACGAAGGGGTAAAGGCCAAGCGTTTCCTTCCCTTCTGGTGGTCCGTCGAAACTGCTTATACAGACATGGTCGACGATGCTTATTGTTATGAAAATGGAGAAATTTTAGTAACAGAGCCTTTCAGTCGCCCGGTTTATGAAAAGTTCAAGCATATTGATGAAGAAATCAAGTTGATTGAGCATGCACACGATGAGCCGGTAATTATGGGCATCAATGCGGATGAATTCTTCAGGGGTGCAAAAAATATTTACTTTAAATATGGCGGATTTGGTGTTGAGTTTGCCGAAACGCTTTATAAAATGGGTATGCTAAGTAGGGAGCCGGTTGAAGTTGACGGCTGCAAGATTGTTCCGCTGAACCTGGCGATTAAGCTTACACCACCTGCACCCAAGTACAGGGAAGAGATCCAGGAAATCATCGACGAGGGATTGGAATCAGATACCGGGGCCATGGTGATTAAGGCCTATGGAGAAAAAGACGGTGAAAAAGTGCTGGTTGAAACATATGTCGATGCACCCGGCTTTGTAGATTCTTTCGAAAAGTCAGGGCTTACAGCTGAAATGTACTTAACCGGCCAGGGGGGAGCCCTTTTCACCAAGATGTTTGCCGATGACAGGATCGACCAAAAAGGTTTAATTTCATCTGACATGCTAACCATGGAACAGGTAGACTACTACCTTAAGCATGCTGCCAAGCTTGATATAACGCTGGATACCGAAGTCAGGAAGATTTAACACCCGGAGTATAAACACAATTAAACTGCCCGGCAGCCTGAAGACCTGGTTTGCCGGGCTTAGTTTTATAAATACTTATCAACCGGGCAGTATTCCACCCGGGGCATCGGCAGCAATGCCAGTTATGCTAAGACAATCCATCTAAGACATGGAGACCGATTTTTCCCTTAAGATCATTTACAAACTGCCTGGCCGCTCTTCCAGAGCGTGAATTATGCCAGATGACCCAGCGCAGCGCCAGGTCATGCAGCTGGGCTTTATCAATATTTATATCGCTTTTGCGCGCCAACTCCTCTACTGTGCGCAAATATTCCCACTTGTCAGGTGTAGGATAAAGGATTTTTATGCCGAAACGGTCTACCAGGGACAGCTTTTCCTGGTAAGTATCCTGTTTGCCAACCTCGTCAGGCTCCCTGTCACTAAAGTATTCACGCACCAGGTTCCTGCGGTTGGAGGTTGCATAAAGCAGAACATTGGCAGGAGGCTTTTCAATACTGCCCTCCAGCAGGGCCTTTAACTCTTTGTATTCAGTTTCACTTTCCTCAAAGGAAAGGTCATCAATAAAAAGTATAAATTTTTGGGCCCTGCTGCGAATAGCTGCCAGTATGTCAGGCAGGCTGAGCAGGTCGCTTTTCGACACTTCAATTATCCGCAGCCCCCGGTGGCCAAAAATATGGACAAGACTCTTTATGGTGGATGATTTACCGGTTCCCCGGTCACCATACAAGAGAATGTTATTGGCAGGCAGCCCTTTAACAAACTGCTCTGTATTGCGGGTTATCATCTCCTGTTGATCTTTATAGCCAACTAAATCATCCATCCGGATCGGATCAGGGTTATCAATGCCCCTTAAACCGGGGCGGGCAGCCGAACCGTTCCACTTGAAGGCCCAGAAACGGGCGAAAATACCGCTGCCGGTTTCTTTATAGTAAACAGCCAGTTCTTCTACAGCGCTGCTCCAGCTATTTAAACTGTGAAATAGTTCTTTCAGCTGTTCTTTTTTAACATGATATTGGACAGGGTACTTTTTGGTGTTACTGACTGATAACCAGTTAAGCCCTGAATAAGGCTCTTCAGCGATAGGGACAAAAGAGCTATTCATATAATAGCCTTTCAGGTATTCGCCCAGATCTGCCAGGTTATAATCATAGATGGTTTTTAACATGAGCAGGTCATTTTTAACGACCTTAACCAGCAAATCGTCTGTATTTAATAAATCCGCTTTTTCAGTGGCCAGGCTAAAAGCATTTTCAGCGCTTAAGATGGTTTCAAGAAAATGTTCTTTAAAAATATCCCTTCCCTGCCGCCTCTTATCAAACCCTTTTTCCAGCAGTTCCCCAATTAAACCATTATATATAGCCAGAGAGCCTGGGTCCTCATCTATTACCATGTTCAGCAGATTCCTGAACCTTTCAAGAACCGGGTCGTTAAAAATATTTCTATAGATGACAAGGCAGTCAATTGCGCCTAGCGTCTTTTCAGCTTCTTTAAGCTTATTATTCATGTCTATCTCCCTGCATCGTAACATCCGCAGCAAAAATTACACGGTTCAATTGGCAATGATATGTCCTCCAAATTATAATACAGACCATAGGTTGCCTTTTTCACAGCTAAATATTAAAGCTGAGTTTTCTCTATAATATATAAAGAACCTTTAATATACAAGCATCAACAAATCTTCCTATTGTCTGACCGCCCAAGGTGTATTAATATAGTGACATGAAAAAAATTACTTTTAATAAAGAAAATATCCTTCCACTGGCTAAAAAAGCCTCCCTTTACCTGCTTGCTGGAATAATGGTGATTATAATTCTCATCTTCTTTACCGTACGCAGCAGGATTGATACCTACACCCACCAGTTCAACGAGGACTTGCAAAACATTCTTAATGAAGGCATTAGCGTCAATGTGACAATAGACCGTGATATCCCGATTGAAATTGCTGTTCCGGTTAGCGATCTAATCGATATGAAGCAGATTCTTGCCGAAGAAATTCCAATAAACACTACCGTGCCCATCAGAACCTCCGTCAGGATCAACCAGGTGATCCGGGTACCGGTAGAGGTGCCTTTCGGTGGCGTACTAATGGTTAATGTGCCCCTGGACCTGAACATCCCGATTGTAGAAGACATCCCCATTTCCACTACAGTAGCAATTGATCCAAGCACGCTGCTATCGGGCGACAACATAATTTACATCAACCAGGAAATTCCTGTCGACATTCCCCTGGATTTAAACATATCGCTGGACGGCATGGGCCTTGAATCTCAGTTCGAAAGCATTACCGCCATGATCAACACTGTCCGCCTGCTTTTCCTGCTCCGCAGCATTTGAGGGGATAATGGGACATTTCTCACTGTCCCTATTTAACAGCCTGAACAGCCTTTTGATGGGAGACCTGTGATGAAAAAAACCAATGCAGCTCGTCTGCTTGACCGGTTGAAAATTAAATACCGCTTACTGGAATATGTTTATGATCATGATGACTTGAGCGCTTTAGGCGCTGCCCAAAAGCTTAATGTTCCTAAAGACCAGATATTTAAAACCCTCGTAGCCCGGGGTGATAAAACCGGAATTATTACTGCATCCATCCCCGGGGACCACGAACTAGATTTGAAAGCCCTGGCAAAACTAAGCAAAAACAAAAAAGTTGAACTGATTGCCCTGAAAGAACTTCAACCCCTGACCGGTTACCTGAGGGGAGCTGTATCTCCGCTGGGCATGAACAACACATACCCATATTACTTGGACAAAGAAGCTAATAAATACCATGAAATAATTGTCAGCGCTGGCTTGCGCGGCCTGCAAATCGCCCTTGCACCGGCAGACCTGGTCAGGGCAACTAGCGCCGTGACAGGTAAAATAACCAGAATAAATAGTTAGCAATTAATAAAATTGTTTTATGTTGGGATTTACAGCACTAGATAAAAATAGCTGTTAAACAGGTATTAATTACCTTCAACCTTTTTTGCAACCTAAATCCCCAGGCCTAATACATCTCTTGCGTATTTTATACTCTTCAGACAAGCTTCCATCTGTTTTTCCCTGGCAACTTCCAAAGTATCATTACCCATATCCCATTCGATCTCAAAAGTGATTCTGTCGGTTGGTGAAACCCGCTTTATTGTATTAAGCACCCTGAGGCAGTCAATATCACCATCACCAAGAGCTACTCCATAAAAGCGTAATCCAAACTGGTCACGATCGAGCTTGTGATCACAGAAATGGTTTACAAATGCATAGGGGGCTAGCTTTTCAACAGCATATAAGGGAGACTCCAAAACAGCCATAGAGTTAACCGTATCGACACAGGCCCCAACCAAGGGGTGGTTGACTTGATCTATTAACCAAATAATTTCATCAGCATAGGTTTCTGTATGATTTTCCAGGGCAAGTTTGACTTCTTTGCTTTCCATTAATGGTAGAACTTTGATAATCTCGTTATATATATCTACCATCTGCCTCATAACTTCCGGATGAAAGCAGCTGCCATAAAGTGGACGTGGTCTTCTTATATCGAGGCTGACTTTAGCCACATCAGAACCAAGCCCTGCTGCAATCATAATTCCTTTTTCCAAAGAATCCGTCAGGCGTGGATCAAACTCTTCGTTAAGAGAAAAATTATACTCCAGGTAAAGGCCTCTTTCTTCGGCAGCTTCTCTTACCTGCTGCAGCCTTTTTTCATCCTTATTTTCAAGGTCACAACCTGTCAGATGAAGCCCGTTTAGTCCCCACGAAACCGATTTATCCATCAACTCGAACAGGCTAAACTCCTTGGGGCGCGGCTCAGCGACAATACCCCAGTTCTGTCCAAACCCCCAAAGATGCAGTGTATAAGTATGCATGCCTAGCTTCATTTTTTTATCCATGGCTGCCCCTTTCTCTCTTTAATCAATCCTTAGCTTAAAAAGAATTCTCAATAGCTTAAGATAAACCCAGGTAACAGGTTTTTACATGGTCATTATCAAGCAGGTCACTGCTGTTACCCTGCAAACAAATACGCCCTTGTTCTATGACATAAGTTCTATCGGTGATCTCCAGTGTAGTATGTACATTCTGTTCGACCAAAAAAATTGTTAATTCCTGGTCCTTATTTAAAGATAATAGCGTATCAAAAACATCGTCAACCAGGTTAGGTGCAAGACCCAGTGATGGTTCATCGACCAGTAGAATTTTAGGCGCTGACATCAAACCTCTTGCAATGGAGAGCATCTTTCGTTCTCCACCACTAAGTGTACCCGCTAACTGTTTTTTCCGTTCAGCCAGCCTGGGGAAAAGTTCAAAAACAAAACTTTCCAATTCATTAACCTTCTTTTTATCACTTAGAATATAAGCACCGAGCTGTAAGTTTTCATGAACTGTCATGCCTGTAAAGAGGCAGCCATCTTCAGTTACAAAACTGAGGCCCTGCCTTGTTATATCCGGTACATAAAAGTTGGTTATGTCTTTTCCATCAAATGTTATTTCCCCTTCAGTCGCAGTAACCATGCCAGCTATAGTTTTTAAACAAGTAGTTTTTCCTACACCGTTTGGGCCAACCAGTGATACAAATTCCCCTTTTTCAACTTTTAGCGAAACGCCCCAGAGGATCTGCAGTGGGCCATATCCTGCACTAACATTTTTCAATTCAAGCACTTCTATCTCGCTCCTTAGTCAAGCTCATTTTTTTGCTGTGTGCTCTTTACCCAGATATGCTTCCATAACGAGTTGGTTTGCAACTATTTCTTCGGGCGTTCCTTCGGCAATTTTCTCCCCGTAATGGATAACAGCAATCCTATCACAAATTGTCATAATAAATTTCATGACATGTTCAATAGAAATTACAGTGACTCCACTATCACGTATTTTTTTGATCAAATTGATAAAATCACCCAACTCTCCAGGGGTCAACCCTGCTGCCACTTCATCAAGTAAAAGTAATTCTCCGTCAGTTGCCAGGGCACGGGCCAGTTCAAGGTATTTTAACTGCACAGTATTCAGATTCGATGCCAGTGTATCAACTGGCAGAGGAAAGTTAACAAATTCAAGCAGCTCCCTTGCTCTTTGGTCGGGATCATGAACTTGATCACTACCAAAAATTACAGCAACCCTGACGTTGTCAAGGGCTGTCATCTTGTGAAAGGAGCGAACAATCTGAAATGTACGCGCTATGCCCTTTTTACAAAGGATATGTGACGAAAGCCCCTTTATACTCTCACCTTTATATATAATTTCGCCTTCCTCCGGCTTGTATATGCCTGAAACGCAGTTAAGAAAAGTAGTTTTACCGGCACCGTTTGGGCCAATTATACCAAATATTTCTCCTTTTTTTACTTCAACTGAAACCTTCTTAACCGCAACTAAGCCCCCAAAACGTTTAACCACATCTTTTGTTACCAGAATATTATCCTGCATCCGGCACCTTCTCTCTGTAAATTATTAACCAGGGGTGACAGATATTACTGCCACCCCTTTCTTCTTGTCTGTTTAACGGAGATAACCGGGAAGAACAAAATCAGCCTCTTTGAATGAATCTGGCCATACAACTGTACCTTCTCCCTCAAAGTACTGAATAACCGGGAAAATAAAGTAGCCTTCACCAACTACCGGATCTGGAATACTCTCCGGTGTGAAGACATATTGCTCCATGATAATCCCATCAGTAAAGGCAATTTCGCCTGTAATTACCTTGTTATTGGCAAACTCATGCAGGGTTTCCCTGCTTAGCTCACCATATTCATCATAACATGCCTGGGCAATTTGCAGGAAGAAAGATGTTGCATCGTAAGCGAGACCACCGGCAGATGTGCTGGGAGTAAAGCCGTATTCGGCTTCAAAATCTTGCAGGAACTGCCTGGACTCCGCCGTGGTCCACTGTGGAATCTGGTCCAGGATATAATTTGAATCATCGCCTGTTAGCTCATACCATTCACCAACCCAACCAAGGCCGTCAGCAATCATAACTGCCTGGATATCAACTTCCCTCGCCTGCTTGACAAGGGCAGCAAAGGATGGAGCGCTGGCAACTGAAGAACCAACCAGTGAAGCGTCAGAGTTCCTGATTGCCAAAAGGGTTGGTGTAAGCTCAGTTTCTCCAAGGGCAAAATATTCTTCAGCTACTATTTCCCACCCTGCGTCCTCCAGAAATTCCATCAGGGCAGCAGCAATACTTCTACCCCAGTCAGTATCTTCACAAACTAAGGCTGCCTTCTTATTCCGCGGTTCCCAAACACCTTCATCTATAGCCTGCTCAATTGTTTCAACATAAGCCTGAACCAACTTGCCAGGGGTAGGCCATGTTTTACCAATCCAGTAACT